>NZ_JBFULQ010000211.1:0-8998 GCF_054049815.1 Mesorhizobium sp. P5_C1
TGCCCGGATCGCAGGGGATCAGGAGGTCAACCGGGAAGGATCATCCGGCAGCATCTGATCGAGGCAGTCCGGGAAAATATTAGGAATCAATCATATATCTTTCCCGGCCGTCCTCAATAGCCGAACGGCCAAGAGCGCAATGCGTTCGGACCGGGCAAGACTGTGCGCCCCTTCACCAGACACGACTTGGTACATCCGAAGTCGGTTGCCTGGCGGGTGCAGGCCGGTTGCACGGCCAAAGCGGTCGCACTATGGCTAGCGCCTTGTCGAACAAGGCGAAGAAGAATGGCGAAAGACGGCGACCGACTGGGTATCAACACGCGGCTTACCCATTCGGGCAACAACCCGCATGACTATTTCGGTTTCGTCAATCCACCGGTGGTGCACGCCTCGACCGTTCTTTATCCCGACGCGGCGTCGATGGCTGCACGCAGCCAGAAATACACTTATGGCACGCGTGGCACGCCGACGACCGATGCCCTTGCCCACGCCATAGATGCACTGGAAGGGTCGGCCGGCACGATCGTGGTGCCATCGGGCCTTGCGGCGGTGACCGTGCCGCTGCTCGCCTTCGTCTCGGCGGGCGACCATCTGCTGATCGTCGATTCCGTCTATCACCCGACGCGCAACTTCGCCGACACCATGCTGAAGCGGCTGGGCGTCGAGGTCGAGTACTACGCCCCCGATGTCGGCGCCGGCATCGCGGCGTTGATCAAGCCCAACACCAAGGTGGTGTTCACGGAATCGCCAGCGTCCAACACCTTCGAGCTGCAGGACATCCCGGCGATCGTCAAGGCGGCGCATGCCGCAGGCGCCATCGTCATGATGGACAATACCTGGGCGACGCCGCTGTATTTCCGCCCGCTCGACCACGGCGTCGACATCTCGATCCACGCGGCGACGAAATATCCGGCAGGCCATTCCGACGTGCTGCTTGGCACGGTCTCGGCCAACGAAGGCTGCTGGAAGCATCTTTACGAAAGCTTCTGCACGCTTGGCTGCTGCGCCGGGCCCGACGATGTCTACCAAGTGCTGCGCGGCCTGCGCACCATGGGCGTGCGCCTCGAGCACCATCAGCGCAGCGCGCTCGCCATCGCCTCCTGGCTCGAGGGCCAGAAGGGCGTGGCGCGCGTGCTCCACCCTGCCCTTCCCAGCCATCCGGACCACGGCCTGTGGAAGCGCGACTTCTCCGGCTCGAGCGGCATCTTTTCCATCGTGCTTGCCGGCGGCGGCCAGAAGCAGCAGCACGCCTTTCTCGACGCGCTGCAGATCTTCGGCCTCGGCTATTCCTGGGGCGGCTATGAGAGCCTTGCGGTGCCGGTCTGGCTCGCCGACCGCGTTGTCGCAAAGGGCCCGTATGAAGGCCCGTTGATCCGCCTCCAAATCGGCCTCGAGGACGTCGACGACCTGAAGGCCGACATTATGCGCGGCCTGACCGCCGCGGCTTCTGCCTGAGCGATCGGGGCACCCGCCCAACTGATTCGGCAAATCTCGGAATTCTATTTCTCAAAGCCGTGCCTTTGCGGATCAATTTGGCTTTCAAATCCGACAATGCCGCGTCATTGCGGTGCGATCATCTGGTTTCGACTTCCCTCTGGCATACTGGCAGAGTTTCCGACTCCCATGGCCTTTCGCCTTTTTGTTCCGATTCTTGCCGGCGCGACGCTGCGCGAGCGCATCATCGCCTGCATCGGCGCGACGATCGGCATTGCACTGACCGGCGCGATCGGCGGTCTGGTGCTCGGCAACGGCCCGCACGTGCCGCTGCTGGTGGCGCCGATGGGAGCCTCGGCCGTGCTCCTGTTCGCGGTGCCGGCTAGCCCGTTGGCGCAGCCATGGTCAATCATCGGCGGCAACACGATATCGGCACTGGTCGGCGTGATCGTGGCGCATTTCATCCACGAAACCGCCCTTGCCACCGGCATCGCGGTGGCGCTTGCCATCGCCGCCATGTCGTTCACGCGCTGCCTGCATCCGCCGGGCGGGGCGGCTGCCCTGACGGCAGTGTTGGGAGGGCCTGCCGTCATCAGCGCCGGCTTCCTGTTTCCATTCGTGCCGGTGGCATTGAACTCGCTTCTGCTGGTGGCGCTGGGCTACGGCTTCCACAAGCTGGCCCGTCGCAATTACCCGCACGTGCCGATTCCCCTGACGAACAGCCATGGCACCGTCGATCCGCCGGCGCAGTTGCGCGTCGGCTTCCAGTCCGAAGACATCGATGCCGCGCTTGGCGCGCTCGACGAGACGTTCGATATCGATCGCAACGATCTCGACCGGCTGCTGCGGCAAGTCGAATTGCAGGCGATGGTGCGCGCGCACCAGAGCCTGCTGTGCGAGGACATCATGTCGCGCGATGTGATCTCGGTCGACGAACACACGCCTGCCGAGGCAGCGCGCCATTTGCTGCTTGACCACAACATCCGTACCTTGCCGGTTGTCAACGCAGAGGCAAGGCTGGCAGGCACCGTGGGATTGCGGGAACTGGCACTGGCCTCCGGCACGGTCGGATCCGTGATATCACCCGCAGCGACAGCCGCCGCCGGTTTCGCCGCCATGGGTCTGCTGCCCATACTCACCGACGGCCGCAGTCATGCGGTCATCGTCGTCGACGACGACAAGCGCGTTCTCGGGCTGATCACACAGACCGATCTGCTGGCGGCCACCGCGCGTCTGCAGGCTGCTGACAAGTCCGCGCCGGAAGCGGTACGGTAGCTACCGCCGGACCCGGCGAAAATGGCCGGGAACCTTTTGCCGGCAATGCCATCCAATCTCTCAATCGGGTTTCGGTCCGGGATTGGGTTGAGGAACTGGCCATGCCTGCTGTCTTGACGGCCATGCCTTCTGTCGCTTCAGGCGACATGCAGCTCGTGCGACGCGCCTTGGCGCGCGAGGGCGACGCTTTCCGCACCATCATCAAGATGCACAACCAGCGGCTCTACCGCATCGCCCGCGGCGTGGTGCGCAATGACAGCGAGGCCGAGGACATCGTGCAGGAGGCCTATGTCAGGGCCTTCGCCCATCTCGATGCGTTTCGCGGCGACGCCTCGCTTGCCACATGGTTGTCGCGCATCGTCATCAACGAGGCGCTCGGCCGACTGCGCAAAAGACGCAGGACGGTGGCAATGCCGGAAAATCCGCAAGCCGAGATCATCCGGTTCCCCCTCAACCCCAGCGACGATCCGGAACGGACGATGGCGCAACGGCAGATCCTCCAGCTGGTCGAACGGGCCACCGACAGCCTTCCGGATGTCTACCGGACTGTGTTCGTGGCGCGGGTGATCGAGGGGCTGAGCATTGAAGAGACCGCCGATCTCCTCGGCGTCCGGCCACAAACCGTCAAGACAAGGCTGCACCGCGCCCGCACCCTGGTACGCAAGGCACTGGACGACCAGATCGGGCCGGTGCTGCTCGATGCGTTCCCCTTCGCCGGCCGACGTTGCGAAAGGCTGACCAGCGCTGTGATGCGGCGGCTCGGCCTGGAAAGCTGACCTTTCGCCGATTCCTTGGGAACGTTTGCCGCTGCCCGGCATCCAATGACCGTCAACCGAGAAACACTGACCGGCGCGATTTCCGCTCCGGGCGAAGGAGATGCCATGCCTATCCGACACACCGCTGCCCTGGCCGCCATGCTGCTGCTTGGCACTGCCCCGTTCGCGCAAGCGGCCGACAAGCCGACCGACCCACAGATCGCCCACATCGCCTACACGGCCGGGGTCATCGACGTTGAAGCCGCCAAGCTGGCGATCGAGAAATCGAAGAACAAGGACGTCGTGGATTTCGCTAACGACATGGTGCGCGACCACGAAGCCGTGAACGTGCAGGCGCTCGACCTGGTCAAGAAGCTGAAGGTGACGCCGGAAGACAATGCCACCAGCCAGGCGCTGACCAAGGCGGCCGCCGAAGAGAGGGCCAAGCTTGCCAAACTCGAGGGTGCCGCCTTCGACAAGGCCTATGTCGACAACGAGGTCGCTTACCACAAGCAGGTCAACGGCGCTCTCGAAACGCTGCTCATCCCGTCGGCCAGCAATACCGAACTGAAGAGCCTGCTGGAGACCGGCCTGAAGATCTTCCAGGGCCATGAGCAGCACGCTGAACATGTCGCCGGCATGCTGAAGTAAGGACAGGCAGCATGTCGAAACGCCATCTGTGGATCGCGCTGACGCTGGCCATCGGCATCGTTCCGGCACAGGCTGAAACCATCCAGGTCACCATCGACAAGCTGGTGTTCTCGCCAGCCACTGTCGAGGCCAAGGTCGGAGACACGATCGAGTGGGTGAACATGGACGTGTTCGCCCACACGGCGACCGTCAAGGGCGGGTGGGAGGTGACGATCCCGCCGAAAAAGTCCGCGAGCCTCACCCTGCAGAAGGCAGAGACGGTCGATTATTTCTGCCGTTTCCACCCCAACATGAAAGGCCGCTTGGTGGTGGCGCCCTGATCCAGTGCCAACGAGGCCCGCCTGGCCTCGTCAGGCCGCGCGATGTGCGTCCATGAGCCGTCATAGCGGGGCTCGTGGCGCGTCAGCCAGGCATCCAGCCCTTCGCGCAGATCGGCGGTCGGAGCCAAGCGGGCAAACTGCTCGGCTTCGACCAGCAGGCCTTCCGCGACGCTCATGTCGAGGCCGCGCGCCACCGCTGTGAGGATGCCCGCGATCGCAAGATCGGAGTGCCGCAGGATACGCTTGGCGAGGCCAATTGCGGCCGGCATCAAATCGCCATGCGGCACMACCTGGTTGACGAGGCCAAGTTCAAGGGCGCGCTGCGGCGGAAACCAATCGCCGGTCAAAAGCAGTTCGAGCGCCCGCTTGCGCCCGGCGAGCCTGGGCAGGCGCTGCGTTCCGCCAAAGGTCGGCGGCATCGCAAGGCTGATTTCCGGCTTGGCGAACAGGGCCCGTTCGCTGGCGATGGCCAGCGGCACGGCCTCGGTGATTTCGCAGCCGCCGCCAAAGGCAATGCCGTTGACGGCGGCGATGACGGGTTTGCGGAATGCTTCCAGCCTTGCCGTCAGCCGCTGCCCGCGCATCACAAAGTCACGCATCGCGACATCGACGCCAAGCGCCACACTGGCCGAGAATTCGTGGATGTCGCCACCCGCCGAAAACGCCCGCTCCCCTGCTCCGGTAAGAATGACCGCCCGAACGCCGGCATCGACTTCAATGTCGTCGAGGACCGCGAGCAGGCGATCGACCAAGGCATAGTTCAACGCGTTGAGCTTCTCCGGCCGGTTGAGGGTGAGGATGGCAATCCCATCCCTGGTTTCGTTGAGGACAAGATCGGTCATTTGGCTTCCTTCTCCAGCGTACCCATGGCTGGGAAGGTTACGCCATTCGTCGCTTGTGTATATTCACTAGTCGGTATACATAAGCGAATGCCTGAAGCGCAAAGCCCCACCCGCAAACGCATTGTCGATGCCGCAACAAGACTGTTTTACGCGGAAGGAATCGGCCGCGTCAGCGTCGATGCCGTTGCCGAGGAAGCCGGGCTCACCAAGCGGACGCTTTATTATCACTTCAAGAGCAAGGACGACCTGATCGCCGCCTATCTCGATGGCCGCGACCAACCCAATCTGAAGCGGATGGCCGGCTGGTTCGATGCCGCCGAAGGCGGAGCGGATCGCAAGGTCGAGGCGATCTTCGCCAATCTGGCGAAGGCCGCCCACCATCCGAAATGGAAAGGATGCGGCTTCCTGCGCACGGCGGCGGAACTCGCCTCGATGCCTGGACATCCGGCGATCAAGGTCGGGTCGCGGCATAAGTCAAATTTTGAGACGTGGCTGGCCGGTGCGTTGTCCGTCCGGGGCGTCGAGGAGCCGCAAGCCTTGGCACGCGAGATCGTGCTGCTGATAGATGGCTGCTTTTCGATCATGCTGATCCACCGCAATCCCGATTACATCGAGGCAGCAGGCCGCGCCGCGGCGACGCTTGTCCGGGCTCGAATTGCAAGCGACCAGGTCTAAAGCGCGTCGCGTTTTAACGGATTCAGGCAACGCGCCTTAGGTCTTTGTTTTGATGCACGTTCTCCCAAAACCGGGCCACTTTTGGGCGACATGCATTAGAATCCAAACGCCAGCCATGCCGTGCCGACCACCAGCGTTATCAATGTCAGCGGCAAGCCGACCTTGAAGAAAGCGCCGAACGACAACTGCGTGCCGGCGGTCCTTGCCTGCTCGGCGACAATCAGGTTGGCGACCGAACCGAGCAGCGTGAAGTTGCCGGCTAGCGTCGAGCTCATGGCGACCACCAGCCAGGCACGTTCGGGATTTTCAAGGCCGGGTATGAAGGGCCGCAGCGCCAGCACGGCCGGGACATTGCTCATGATGTTGGAGAGCACCGCGGTGAAGCCGGACAGGCGCCAGACATCGTCCAGCCCAAGGTTCTTTGCCGAGGCGATCATGTCTGGCGTCAGCAGCGTCTTTTCCGCGCCGGCAACGACCACGAACAGACCGGCGAACATGAACAGCAGCGGCCCGTCGATCTCGCGGTAGATGCGTTCCGGTTTGATGGCACGGGTGAGCAAGAGGATGGCACCGCCAATGAGTGCCGCCTTGGCGACGGGCACGCCGGCGAAGAAGGCGATGGCCAATCCGATGCAGACCACCACCGCCTTCAGCACCTGTCCCTTGTGCATGCGGCCACGCGAGACTTCTGGGGTCAATTGGGCCGTGCGGGCGAATTCGGCCCTGTAGACGATGCGTATGATGACAATGACCGCGACCAGGCCAAACAGGGCGACCGGAGCAAGGGCCGCTGAGAAGGCAGGATAGGAAATGCCCGACAGCGCGCCGATCACCATGTTTTGCGGATTGCCGGTGATGGTGGCGACGCTGCCGCAATTCGACGCGGTGGCGGTGGCGATCAGATAGGGGATGGGGTTGCGCTTGATGACGCGGGTGACGTGGACCAYGATCGGCGCCATGACCAGGCAGATGGCATCGTTGACCAGGAAGGCCGACAGCACGCCGGTCAGCAGCGTCACCATGACCAGGAGCATGAAAGGCGCGTGTGCATGCTCGATGGCGACGGCGCCAAGACCGCGAAAGGCGCCGGAAACCTTCAGATGCGCCACCACGATCATCATGCCGAGCAGCAGCGTGATGGTGTCGAAATTGATCGCGCGGTAGGCATCTTCCATGCTCAGCGCGCCGACGGCGATCATCGCGGCCCCGCCGAGCAGCGCGATCCCTGCCCGGTCGAGGCGCAGGCCCGGGATGCGGCCAATGGCGACACCAGCGTAAGTCAGGATCAGGATCAGCAGTGCCGCCGCGCCCATCAATGTCATCGGTAAGAAGTCCCTGCTCAGTCTATGGCGCGCCGCTGCCCGTCCGCCCGATGGTTCGTTTGCATGCCAGCTTTAGCGCGATGCCGAGGGTGTCCGCAAAGCCCAGGGGACGATGTGCCGCTAATGCAGATAGAAATCCAGCCGCCGTCGAAGCGCCTGCGAAGAAAACAGCTGCTCAACGGTCCGCCGCGCCTCGCGACCCACCGTCGCCCGCAGCTCCGGATCGGCTTTGAGGTCGGCCAGGATCTGCCGCGCCTGTTGCGTCGTCTCGAACAGGAAACCGTTTTCGCCATGCCTGATATGGTCGGCATAGCCGCCATGCGAATGGCAGACCACAGGCAAACCACAGGCCATCGCTTCGAACACCACCCGGCCGAACGTCTCCACATGCGAGCCGGTGCGATAGTAGAACACGTCGAGCGTCGGCAGGAACTCTTCGGCCGCAAACCGGCCTTGCGGAAGGAGTTCGAGTTGTGGATGCGGTTTGAGCCTGTCCTTGAGCGGCATCCCGCCCTGAATCCGCAACGCGGCGCCATCCGCCAGCAACGCTTCGTAAAGCGGCACATCGTCCGCATGATGTTTGTCCGGGGTGTCGCGGCTCAATCGTCCCAGCGTGAACGGACGACCGGGCTTGACCGGTTTTGGTGAAAAACGTTCGATATCGATCGGCGACGGATGCACGACGCCATCGACCCGCAGCATGCGCTTTTGAAAATCGGAAATCAGCACCAGTTCGGCGTCGGGCCAGTTGAGCCTACGGGGCATACGCGTCGTCAGCGCGATGACCTTCGGGTGAAAGGTATTGAAGACATAGATCAGCCGGCGCGGTCGCGGAATCAGATAGGGCCACATTTTGTTGCGCCAATGCGTGCCGAGGAAGACGTAGGTACCGCCGTCCGGCACATTCCACCTTGGCAGCGAGATGCGCCGAATTGGAAATTGTCGCATCAACTCGCCGGACACCCTGGAGGACGTTGCCCACAGACGCACATCCGAGTCGGCGCTCAACAGCCGGTACAGTTCCAGGGTTTCGAGGTCACTGCCGCCAAAACGGTTCTGAAAGCCATTGAACAGATGAATCATAGTTGCCGCGCTGATCTTGCCTGAACCGTCCCGCCATTCGTTCGCCGGCATTGAGAAAGGCGGTGACTGGACCGGACCGGACGCTTGGAGAACTCAGGAAAGCAGTAACGTTTTCTAGCGCGATGTCAGCAAAGCGAAAGCACCGCCGCGCGACGCTTACTCAAATCAGCGTGCTGTGCCCGAGCTTTTTCGTGCCCAACCGTGACAGGACGCGACGGTTCAAGCTTGCGATGACCACGCTTGCTGTCAATGCACGATGGCGCCGCTGGGCACCAGGGAAGCCCCTGACGGATCGAAGCTGACTTGATCGCGCCCGTTCGATTTGGCCGCGTAAAGCCGCCTGTCGGCAGCCACGAAAATCTCTTCGAAGGTTGTCGGCCCGGTAAAGCTTGTGCCGCCGATGCTGACGGACAATGGGCATGGCCGCCCGCCCGGAGAGAAGTCCATCTCACGGATGCGCCGGCGAATGCTTTCGGCAACCACCCATGAATGCGAGGGATCGACGCCAGGCAGAAATACGCCGAACTCTTCGCCACCGATGCGGCCAACGATGTCGCCGCCGCGCAGCTGGCCTTTGATCGCCTGCGCGATCAGCTTGAGCGCCTGGTCTCCGCAGTCATGTCCGTGCCGGTCGTTGATCG
>NZ_JBFULQ010000212.1:0-8995 GCF_054049815.1 Mesorhizobium sp. P5_C1
GTCCGCTTTCGCGGACTTCATCGCCAGCCGCTGAGGCTACTTCTTGCTTCTCAGTGTCTCCACATCGGTCTTGCCGACGTACCAGTCGCGGGCGTTGACCTCCTCGAAGACCACCCAGACATCGTCATTGCTGAGGCCGGTGGCGTCCACGATGGCGRCCGTGACTTTCTTGGCTATGTCCGCCTTCTTGCCCGCCGGATCGGCGGCGATCACTTCCTTGACGATGCGGATGTTGACGAATGGCATGATTTCCTCCCCTTCGATTTTGTTAACGGCAGCTCAGTACGTTTTGGCGCCGTTGACCATCAGCCGCACCATGTAGAGTGAGGTGGTGCCGGCTATATAGAGGCAATTCCGCTTGTTGCCGCCGAACACGCAATTGGCCGTCACTTCCGGCACCTTGACCTTGCCGATCAGCGTCCCATCCGGATCGTAGCAGTGGATGCCGTCGGCGGCACTGGTCCAGATGCGGCCGTCCTCATCGAGCCTGAAGCCGTCGAACAGGCCGGCCGTGCAATCGGCGAAGACCTTTTCGCCCGACACCTTCTTGCCGCCCTTGCCGACATTGAACACCCGTATATGGGCAGGATCCTGCGCGCCATGCGTGCGGCCGGTGTCGGCGACATAGAGCTTGCTCTCGTCGAGCGAGAAGGCAAGGCCGTTGGGCCTGACCATGTCCGTGATGACGGCCTCGACCTCGCCGGTGCCGGGGTCGACCCGGTAGACGTAGCAGGCGCCGATCTCGCTTTCGGCCTTGTCGCCCTCATAGTCGGTGTCGATGCCGTAGCTCGGATCGGTGAACCAGATCGAGCCATCCGACTTGACCACCGCATCATTGGGCGAGTTCAGCCGCTTGCCGCGCCATTTGGTGGCAATGGTGGTGACCGAGCCATCGAACTCGGTGCGGCTGACGCGGCGGCCCGAATGCTCGCAGGTCACCAGCCGGCCCTGCCGGTCGACGGTGTTGCCGTTGGAATTGCCGGAGGGCTGACGGAAGACGCTGACATTGCCGTCCGTCTCGTCGTAGCGCAGCATGCGGTTGTTGGGGATATCCGACCAGACGACGTAACGGCCGGCGGCGAACCAGGCTGGCCCTTCCGCCCATTGGCATCCAGTGAACAGCTTTTCCACTTGCGCGTTGGAACTGAACAGCCGCGCGAAACGCGGATCAAGAATTTCGTAATAATCTGCGGCGGCCATGCTTTTTCTCCCGGCATTTAGGTCGGGCGCATGATCCCGAAAAATCGATTCCGATCTTCGGAAAGGATCATGCGCAAAATGAAAGTGCTACAGYGTTCTTTGCACGTCCGGAAGGACGCAACGCTACAGGCGCGATCAAGCCAGCCGGAAATCGATCTGGCAAGATCGATGATGAGCGCTTCACCGCATCTTGACCTCTCAAGGCAGATGGGAAGCAACGCCAACTCATCAGAACTGCCAGTAAGGACCGATTAACCGGCTATGCGCTGCGTGCAATGGTGCATTGCAACATCTTCTTTTTGCAATGCATCACTACTATGTCATGCTTCGTATCGATCAAGGGAGGAACAACCGGCCGCCAGAAACGCGGCACAGAAGGAACCTTGCTATGATCTTCAACGATCTCATGACCCGCGCTCGCACCAGCATTGCCAAGCGCAAGCACTACAACCGCCTCGTCGCCGAAATCGACAGCTTTTCCAGCCGCGATCTGGCCGACATGCGCGCTGACCGTTCAGAAATGCTCTACCAGGTCCACAAGCAGATCTACGGCTGATCTCGGACTATTGCTCGGCGCCGCCCAGGCGCGTTGAGATTGAGGTCAGGCTGAGCCGAAAACGGTGGATTCCGAGAACCGGAGCGGAGCGTACTTTTGAGTACGTGAGCACCGGAAGCAAAGGAAGCCGCCGTTTGCAGGCCGGCAACACCTGAATATCAATGCGCCGCCAGTGCCCTGTCGATCTGCGGCAACAACACCATCCGCGCCGCCTCGGCCGTCAGCGGCCCGACATACTTGTAGGCGATCCTGCCGTCCTTGCCGATGACGAAGGTTTCCGGCACGCCGTAGACGCCCCAGTCGATCGCCGTGCGCCCGGCTTCGTCGACCCCTATCGCCTGGAACGGATTGCCGAGATCGCCGAGGAACCGGCGGGCGTTTTCCGGTTGGTCCTTATAGTTCAGCGCCGCCATCACGAAACGCTTGTCCTGCGCCAGCGCCAGCAGCACCGGGTGCTCTTCGCGGCACGGCGCGCACCACGACGCAAACACGTTGACCAGCGTCACCTTGCCAGCGAAGGATTTCGTATCGAGCCCGGGCAGGTTGATGCCCTCCAGCGCCGGCAGGTTCGTCTGCGGCGCCGGCAGGCCGATCAGGGCCGACGGCACTTCCGAAACATCGCGCCCCGACAACAGCTGCGACAGGAACAGTCCGGCCAGGCCGAGGAAGATCAACAGCGGCAAAAGCACGAATAGGCGGCGACTGGGTGGTGGCGTTTCCGTTTCCATGCTCATGGCTTGGCGCCCTTGTCGGAACGCCGCCGCACGCCTGACGCTTCGAGTTCAGCGAGTTCGCGCTTGCGCGCCCGCTGGTCGAGCAGGATCCAGCCGACCAGCCCGGCCAGCACCACGGCGGTGATCGTATAGGCGGCGGTCACGTAGAGGGCGTGCGCGCTCATACGCCAGGCCCCGCCAAGGTGCCGCTTTCCAAACCGGTCATGTCGCCCAATTCGAACATGCCTTCCCTTATCCCCGCACCATCGGCTTCGCAATCGGGCGCCGCGCCGCAGCCTTTGATGTCACCTCAATCCGTTCCATGACGAAGCGCCAGCGCCGCCGAGACCGGGCCCAGCACCGCAAGAAACAAGGTCAGCGCGGCAAGAATGAGGAAGGGCTGCAGAAACGGATCGGGATTGGCCGTCGCGCCGTAGCTCGCCGAAACGCCGAAGATCAGCACTGGGATGGTCAGCGGCAGCACCAGCACCGAGATCAGCAGCCCGCCACGCGGCAGCGCCACCGCCACCGCCGCACCGGCCGCCCCGATAAAGGTGATCGCCGGCGTGCCGACGAGCAGCGTCAGCGCCGTGGCACCGATGCTGATCGGCTCCATGTTCATGAACAGGCCGAGCAAGGGAGCGGCGACCACCAACGGCAGCACGCTGCCCGCCCAATGCGCCAGACATTTGGTCAACACCGTCAAGGCCAGCATGTGCCGATCGTTGCCGAGCACCAGCAGATCGAGCGAGCCGTCCTCGCGGTCGGCCTGGAACAGCCGGTCAAGGCCAAGCAGGCAGGAGAGCAGCGCGCCAATCCACAGGATCGCCGGCCCGATGCGGGCAAGCAGCTTGAGGTCCGGCCCGACGCCGAAAGGGATGGTGGCGATGACGGCGAGGAAGAAGATGACCCCAGTCAAGGCCCCGCCGCCGGCACGGATGTTGAGACGGATGTCGCGCAGGAAGAGGGCTAGCATGCTTTGAGGTGCCTTTGCCCAGGGAGGAACGCCGACATCACTGCCCCATCCTCAATTCCTTCGCCTCATCCAATCCCAGCGGCAAATGCGTCGCCGCAACGATGATCCCACCCTCCCCACAATGCTTCCCCATCAACTGCGCAAATCGCCGCTCCGAAGCCTTGTCCAGCCCCGCCGTCGGCTCATCAAGCAGCCACAGCGGACGGTGGCTGACCAGAAGCTTGGCGATCGCCGCGCGCCGCCGTTGCCCGGTCGAGAGATAGCCGAAGGGCAGGTGGCCGATGCCGCCCAGCCCGACCGTTTCCAGCGCCTCTTCGACGCCGGCATGTCCATCGCCGTTGAAGTCGCGCCAGAAGCGCAGATTTTCCGCCACGCTGAGCGCAGGCTTCATGGCGTTCTGGTGACCAAGGTAATGACAGGCCGCAGCGATCGACGGAAATGCCTCGCCCCCGTCTTCAATCTCCACAACGTCTTCGATCTTCACAACGCCTTCGATCCGCACACTGCCTTCGGCCACCGGCAGCAACCCGGCGATGACCCGCAGCAAGGTCGATTTGCCGGCACCATTGGGCCCGGTGACAACCAGCGCCTGCCCGTCCTCCAGGGCAAAGCCGATGCCGGAAAACACCGTGTCGCCGCCGCGTTCGCCGCCCAGATTTTCGGCGATCAGCCGCATCCCTCGCCTGCCCTGAAAACCATGTGTCGCGGCAGCTGCCGCATCGCACAAATTTGCTTTGCAACTGTCTAGAACTATTCCAGAAAATTCTCTATATGCGGTGCATCCGTGCCAGCGGTCGGCGCGGGAACAGAATTAGCGCCGAACCAGCGCACGCGCCGCCTTGAACGGCTCGGGTTGCTTGGGAACGGACAGCGGAAATGGCCGTACCCGCACCTTTGCGCGTGATTGCATGCCATCGGCGTCCGTTCCCTTTCAGGCTGAACAGACAAGGATCGCACGTGTCAAAATCCCTAGACAGTTTCAATTGCCGCCGCACGCTGACCGCAAGCGGTACGGAGTATGTCTATTTCGATCTCATCGAGGCCGAGAAGAACGGCCTCACGGGCATTGCCCAGCTGCCCTATTCGATGAAGGTGCTGTTGGAGAACCTGCTGCGCAACGAGGACGGTCGCTCCGTCACCAAGGAATCGATCCAGGCGGTCGCCGGCTGGCTGACCGACAAGGGCACCGCCGGCGTCGAGATCGCCTATCGCCCAGCTCGTGTGCTGATGCAGGATTTCACCGGCGTTCCGGCCGTGGTCGACCTTGCCGCCATGCGCGACGCCATGGCCTCGCTCGGCGGTGATCCGCAGAAGATCAACCCGCTGGTTCCCGTCGACCTCGTCATCGACCATTCCGTCATCGTCGATGAATTCGGCACGCCGCTGGCCTTCGCCCGCAATGTCGAGCTCGAATACGAGCGCAACGAAGAGCGCTACAAGTTCCTGAAATGGGGCCAGCAGGCGTTCCGCAACTTCCGTGTCGTGCCGCCCGGCACCGGCATCTGCCATCAGGTCAACCTCGAATATCTCGGCCAGGTGGTGTGGACCAACACTGAGGACGGCGAAACCACCGCCTATCCCGATACCTGCGTCGGCACCGATTCGCACACCACGATGATCAACGGCCTTGGCGTGCTCGGCTGGGGCGTCGGCGGCATCGAGGCCGAGGCGGCCATGCTTGGCCAGCCTGTCTCCATGCTGCTGCCCGAGGTCATCGGCTTCCGCCTCACCGGCAAGCTGAAAGAAGGCGTCACCGCCACCGACCTCGTGCTCACCGTCACCCAGATGCTGCGCAAGAAGGGCGTCGTCGGCAAGTTCGTCGAGTTCTTCGGCCCGGGCCTCTCAAACATGACGCTGGCCGACCGCGCCACCATCGGCAACATGGCGCCCGAATACGGCGCCACCTGCGGCTTCTTTCCGGTCGACAGCGAAACCATCCGCTACCTCACAATGTCCGGCCGCAGCGAGGATCGCATCGCGCTGGTCGAGGCCTATTCAAAGGCGCAAGGCCTGTGGCGCGACACCGGCTCGGCCGACCCGGTGTTCACCGACCTGCTCGAGTTGGAACTTGGTTCCGTCGTGCCGTCGATGGCCGGCCCCAAGCGGCCCGAAGGCCGCGTCGCGCTGGAAGGCATTCCGGAAGGCTTCACCAAGGCGATGGAGACCGAGTACAAGAAGGCCGCCGAGATCCACAAACGCTACGCCGTCGACGGCACCGACCACGATCTCGGCCATGGCGATGTCGTCATCGCCGCCATCACCTCCTGCACCAACACCTCGAACCCGAGCGTGCTGATCGGCGCCGGCTTGCTGGCCCGCAACGCCAACCGCCTCGGTTTGAAGCAGAAGCCATGGGTCAAGACCTCGCTGGCGCCGGGCAGCCAGGTGGTCGCAGAATATCTGGAAAAGTCAGGACTGCAGAAGGAGCTCGACCAGATCGGCTTCAACCTGGTCGGCTTCGGCTGCACCACCTGCATCGGCAATTCCGGCCCGCTGCCGGCGCCGATCTCGAAAACCATCAATGAAAARGGCTTGATCGCCGCCGCGGTCCTGTCCGGCAACCGCAACTTCGAAGGCCGCGTCTCGCCCGACGTGCAGGCGAACTATCTCGCCTCGCCGCCGCTGGTCGTCGCGCACGCGTTGGCTGGAACCGTCACCAAGGACCTCACCACCGAGCCGCTCGGCGACGACAAGAACGGCAATCCGGTCTATCTCAAGGATATCTGGCCGAGCTCGGCAGAGATCCAGGAGTTCATCGAGAAGAACGTCACCCGCGAGCTGTTCGCCCGCAAATATGCCGACGTCTTCAAGGGCGACGAATACTGGCAGAACGTCGAGGCGCCGGTAGGCCAGACCTACACCTGGGACGACAACTCGACCTATGTGCAGAACCCGCCCTATTTCGCCGGCATGACCGCTGGTTTCGGCAAGATCGGCGACATCAAGGGCGCCCGCGTGCTCGGCCTGTTCGGCGACAAGATCACCACCGACCATATCTCCCCGGCCGGTTCGATCAAGGCGGCCTCGCCGGCGGGCAAATATCTCACCGACCATGGCGTCGGCGTCGCCGACTTCAACCAGTACGGCACGCGTCGCGGCAACCATGAGGTGATGATGCGCGGCACCTTCGCCAACATCCGCATCCGCAACCACATGCTGGGCGAGAATGGCCGGGAAGGCGGCTACACCATCCACTACCCGTCGAAGGAAGAGGAATCGATCTACGACGCGGCGATGGGATACAAGAAGGAAGGCGTGCCGCTGGTGATCTTTGCCGGTGTCGAATACGGCAACGGCTCGTCGCGCGACTGGGCGGCCAAGGGCACCAATCTGCTCGGCGTGCGCGCCGTCATCGCCCAGTCCTTCGAGCGCATCCATCGCTCGAACCTGGTCGGTATGGGTGTCATCCCCTTTGTCTTCGAGGACGGCACATCCTGGGCGTCGCTCAACCTGAAGGGTGACGAGCTGGTCGAGATCGACGGGCTGAGCACCATAAAGCCGCGCCAGACGATGACCGCCAAGGTCACCTATGGCGACGGCACGGTGAAGAACGTGCCGATCATCTGCCGCATCGATACGCTGGACGAGCTCGACTACTTCAAGAACGGCGGCATCCTGCAATACGTGCTGCGCGATCTGGCAGCATAGTAATAAGGGAATAGGGCAGTAAGGGAGTAGGGGAGTAGGGCAAGCAAGAACAGGCTAACCTATTCCCCTACTGCCTTACTCCCATATTCCCTTACTCCCATATTTTTCGGCGCTCCGAAGCGCGCCGCTGCGGCCAGCAGCACGCCGAGCATCAGTCCGTTGAGGATGTGCCAGAGGAAATGCGTGCCGAGCGGGAAGCCGGCGCAGACCAGCGGGTCGACCATCCGGCAGATGACGGACACGACGAAGATCGCCGATCCCACCAGATTGTACCAGCCGGCGCGATTGCCGCTGGCCGCCACCAGTATGCCGAAGAAGGCGAGCGCCAGGAACGGCGGCAGGTAGCCCGTCGTGCCATTCGAGGCCTGGCGAAGCCAGTCCGGCACCGCCAGCGTCAGCAGCCCGGCAACCACGTAAAAGGCGACGAAGATGGCGATCGCCTTGCCCCATTGCATACCGAGGAAGCGGCGCAGGTTGAACAGCGTATAGGCCAGCGTAAAGCCGGCGATCGGCAGCACATCGGCCCAGACCGTGCCCCTGGTGGCGAAGGTGTGGAAGATCGTCGAGCCAATGCCGATTGCCACCACCCACCAGGCCAGCACCTCGGCGAAAGTGCCGGTGCGCAGCCTTCGCACCTCGCGCACGCCCCACAGGCCGGCCGCGATGAAGGCAAGGTTTGTCAGGGCATTGACCGGCTCGGACCAGAGTTCCGGCCCGGTTCGCTCGCAATAGAGATCGATCGGCCCCGAAAGAGTTTGCCACATCGTGATTGCCGCCCGAATCGGTTTCTACCCTGAACTGCGAGCCCTTCTCCTATTGCGCCGCTGCGGTCGGTTGCAACGGCAAAAATTTCACCGCAACGTGACTTCCCGTTGACTTCCGCTTCTGCCACATATTCCAGCAACGACAATAAAGCCGGCGCCACCGGCGGGAATCGGAATGACCATGGCCTCGCGAAAAACATTGTGGCTGGCGGCCCTTGCGCTGGCCTTCTCAGCGGCTGCCGGCACCGGCCAAACCGCCGAGCCCGGCAAGACGCAGGCCGACAGACCTCAGATCGACAGGCCCTTGGGCGTGGTCGAGCTGTTCACCAGCCAGGGCTGCAATTCCTGTCCGCCGGCCGATGCGTTGTTCGCCGAGCTTGCCGCCAAGGAAGACATCGTCGCGCTCGCCTACCATGTCGACTACTGGGATTATCTCGGCTGGCAGGACACGCTGAGCCGCAAGGAGAACACCGAGCGGCAAAATGACTATATGCGCGCCTTCGGCAGCCGCTCGGTCTACACCCCGCAGGCCGTCATCAACGGCCGCGTCCATGTCAACGGCGCCAGCCGCGTCGATGTCGATGGCGCGCTGGCGCGGATGGCCAAGAGCGGCCAGGGCATGCGGGTCGCGGTCAAGGTCAGCCGGACCAGCGACCGCGTGATGATCGACGCCGGCGATGCCGGAAACGGTCCCAGCGATGCCCATGTCGTCATCGTCTATTTCGACCCGCCGCAGACGGTCAAGATCGGCCAGGGTGAGAACACCGGCCGCAAGCTGACCTACTGGAACGCGGTCTCGGGCATTCAGACCGCCGGCATGTGGCACGGCAAGGCGCAGCGCTATGAATTGCCGATGAGCGAGATCTCCAAGAAGGGCGGCTGCGCCGTGCTGCTGCAGTCGGTCGGCAGGGATGGCTTGCCCGGCCCCATTCTCGGCGCCGCCTTCATTCACAAGCCTTGAAGCTTTCACATCTCGATTGGCGCGTTCCGTTTCGCCGATAGCGAGACGATCGTCATTTCGTCATCCTGAGGCAGGGCAGGGGCAAGGCAACGATGCGCTGACGCCACAGCTTTACAGGACCTTGATGTCKGCGGGACAGCCCCCCTCTGGCCTGCCGGCCATCTCCCCCGCAAGGGG
>NZ_JBFULQ010000213.1:0-8993 GCF_054049815.1 Mesorhizobium sp. P5_C1
GCTCAATGTCGGCTTCTCCGGCGGCGAGAAGAAGCGCGCCGAGATCCTGCAGATGAAGCTGCTGGAGCCGAAACTCTGCGTGCTCGACGAGACCGATTCCGGCCTCGATATCGATGCGCTGAAGATCGTTTCCGACGGCGTCAACGCGTTGCGCGCGCCCGACCGTGCGTTCCTGGTCATCACCCACTACCAGCGCCTGCTCGAACACATCGTGCCTGACTCGGTGCACGTGCTCTACAGGGGCCAGGTTATCAAGTCCGGCGACAAGTCGCTGGCGCTCGATCTGGAAGCCAATGGCTATGCCGGTGTGATCGGCGAAGCCGCGTGAGATGCCAGAAGGCAAGGTCAAACTGATGAATATGCACACTCAGCCCCAGCGGACACCGGCCGAAACAGCGTTGATCGACGCGTTCGGCGACCGGCTGTCGCTGCTGCCGGGCGACGGCGCGGTGATGCTCAAGCGCGACGACGCCATCGAAGCGATCAAGCACGGCCTGCCGACACGGCGTATCGAATCCTGGCACTACACCGATCTGCGCCGCCTGTTGAACGCGGTGCCGGACTTCGATCCGGCCGCCATGGCCAAGGCTGTTGCACCGATCGTGGAAGGCTCCGCCGTGCTGGCGATCCTGAACGGCAAGTCCGACGCGAAGACGCCGGCCGTCGAAGGCGTCACCGTGCAGCGCCTGTCGGAAAAACTGACCGACGGCAGTATCGCGCCCGGGCTCGATCCCTATGGCAGCGATGACGCCATCGGCGCGCTGAACACCGCCTTCGTCGCCGACGGTTACTTTGTCGACATCGCCGACGGCGCCGAACTGGAAAAGCCGATCGAACTGCAGAACCTGCAGGCCGGCGGCCAGACCCATGTGCGCCTCATGGCGCGCGTCGGCGCTGGCGCCAAGGCCGTTATCGTCGAGCGTCAGGCCGGCGAGGGCGCGGCACTGACGAGCTCGGTCAGCCAGCTCGTGCTCGGCGAAGGCGCCGAGGTGACGTGGCTGATCGTCCAGGAGCAGCCGGAGACGGCAACGCATCTGGCGCAGTTCAAGGCCCATATCGGCAAGAACGCGAAACTGACGCTGTTCGTCATGAATGCCGGCGGCAAGCTTGTGCGCCAGGAGATCATGGTCAGGACGACCGGCGAAGGCGGCGACTTCACCCTGCGCGGCATCAACCTTCTGGCCGGCGACACCCACACCGACGTGACCATGGTGCTCGACCACACCGTGCCGCACACGGCCTCGACGGAAGTGATCCGCAACGTGGTGACGGGCAAGGCGCGCGGCGTTTTCCAGGGCCGTATCAACGTCCACCAATATGCGCAGAAGACCAACGCCAAGATGGCCTGCAACACGCTGCTGCTGTCGGACGATGGCGAGTTCTCGACCAAGCCGGAGCTTGAAATCTTCGCCGACGACGTCGTCTGCGGTCATGGCGCGACGGTCACCGAAATCGACCACGATCACCTGTTCTACCTGATGGCGCGCGGCGTCGACGAGAAGACCGCTCGCGGCCTTCTGGTCAAAGCCTTCGTCGCCGAGGTGATCGAGGAACTGGACGACGAGACGATCGTCGACGCGCTCGAAGCGAAGCTCGACGACTGGTTTGTGACACACGGGTAAGCTCCCTCCCTTCTCCCCTTGTGGGAGAAGGTGGATTGGCGCGAAGCGCCAAGACGGATCAGGGGTGCTGGAAGGAACGCGGCCTAGAGCGGCAAGGACTTCGAAATGGACCAGAAAGTCGAAAACATCCCCTACGACGTCGAGGCGATCCGCCGCGACTTCCCGATCCTGTCGCGCGAGGTCTACGGCAAACCGCTGGTCTACCTCGACAATGGTGCCTCGGCGCAGAAGCCGCAGGTGGTGCTCGACACCATCCAGCATGCCTATTCCCAGGAATACGCCAACGTCCATCGCGGCCTGCATTTCCTATCMAATGCCGCGACCGACGCCTATGAAAAGGCGCGCGAGACGGTGCGCCGTTTCCTCAATGCACCAAGCACCGACAACATCGTCTTCACCTCGAACACGACCTCGGCCATCAACACCGTCGCCTATGGCTATGGCATGCCCAACATCGGCGAGGGCGACGAGATCGTGCTGTCGATCATGGAGCATCACTCCAACATCGTGCCTTGGCATTTCATCCGCGAGCGGCAGGGCGCCAAACTGGTCTGGGTGCCGGTCGACGATGTCGGCGTCTTCCACATCGAGGAGTTCGAGAAGCGGCTGACAGATCGCACCAAGCTGGTCGCCATCACCCAGATGTCGAATGCGCTGGGCACGGTGACGCCGATCAAGGAGATCGTGCGCATTGCGCATGCGCGTGGAATTCCCGTCCTCGTCGACGGCAGCCAGAGCGCCGTGCACATGGCCGTAGACGTGCAGGATCTCGACTGCGATTTCTTCGTCTTCACTGGCCACAAGGTCTACGGTCCGTCGGGTATCGGCGTGCTCTACGGCAAGAAGGACATTCTCTCTGGCATGCGGCCGTTCATGGGCGGCGGCGAGATGATCGAGGAGGTGACGGAGGACATCGTCACCTACAACGAGCCGCCGCACCGCTTCGAGGCTGGCACGCCACCGATCGTGCAGGCGATCGGGCTGGGCGCGGCACTCGACTATATGGAAAAAATCGGCCGCGAGCGCATCGCAGCGCACGAGGAAGACCTCAAGGCCTATGCGCATGAGCGCCTGCGCGCCATCAACTCGCTGCGCATCTTCGGCGACGCGCCCGGCAAGGGCGCCATCATCTCCTTCGAACTGCAGGGCATTCACGCCCATGACGTGTCGATGGTGATAGACAGGCAAGGCGTTGCCGTGCGCGCCGGCACGCATTGCGCCCAGCCGCTGTTGAAACGCTTTGGCGTAACCTCCACATGCAGGGCATCGTTCGGCATGTATAATACCAGGGCCGAAGTCGACGCTTTGGCCGAGGCGCTTGAAAAAGCGCGCAAGTTTTTTGGGTGACGACCATGGATGATGTGAGCATCGCTGCCGAAACCACGCCGGAAGCCGCCGCCAACAGCGTGGTGTCTGCTTCGACCATTCCCGCCGACGAATTGGCGCGGCTGACCGACGACATCGTCTCGGCGCTGAAGACGGTCTACGACCCGGAAATCCCGGCCGACATCTACGAGCTTGGCCTCGTCTACAAGATCGACATCGAGGACGACCGCTCCGTCAAGATCGACATGACGCTGACTGCGCCGGGTTGCCCGGTCGCCGGCGAAATGCCCGGCTGGGTGGAAAATGCAGTCGGCGCCGTCGAAGGCGTGTCCGGCGTCGAGGTCAACATGACCTTCGACCCGCCCTGGTCGCCCGACCGCATGTCGGAAGAGGCGCAGGTCGCGGTGGGCTGGTACTAGCGTCGAGCCTCACAAGGTTGGCGCCCTTGCGCCAATGGTAAAACTTCACCATTTTAGGTGAGGAATCGTTCGGCAGGCCTTGAACCTGCACGGAATGGAGAAAGAAAAGTATGGGACGCTTTGCCGTCATCACGATGACCGAAAAGGCCGCTGACCGGGTGCGCGAGATCGTCGCCACCCGCGACAATGCGCATGGCATTCGCCTCGGCATCAAGAAGGGCGGCTGCGCCGGCATGGAGTACACGGTCGATCTGGTGACCGAACCCAACACCAAGGACGACCATATCGAGCGTGATGGCGCCCATGTCTATGTGGCGCCCGAGGCTGCCCTTTTCCTGTTCGGCACCGAGATGGATTTCGAGCAGACGACGCTTCGTACCGGTTTCACCTTCCACAACCCGAACCAGAGTTCGGCCTGCGGCTGCGGCGAATCCGTCGAGCTGAAGCCGGCTGATCTGAAGGCTCTCGCGGAAGCACGCGCCTCGGCCTGAGATTTCCTCACCTCCCCGTACGCGGGCGAAGAGCCTCACTCCACCCACATGCCCGTTCGCTTGTGCCAGTCGGCGATGGATTCCTCCGGATAGACGTCGAACGTCTTGTCGCCCTTGCCGATCACGGGTTCGACCCAGTTGGCCTTGTATTTCAGCATCAGATGCACCCGGGTCGGCGGCTCCGGCAGGTCGGTGTCGATCGCCGAGGCAAAGGGATGCACCAACTCCGGCCAAGTGGGGTCGTAGAGCCACAGTGCCGACCCGCATTTGCGACAGAAATTGCGCTCGCCGGTCGATATCTCGCACCGCGGACGCTCGTCGTCTTCGATCTCGGCCCGGTAGACGCCGAGGTTTCGTTTACCTTTGATATTCAGGGTCTCGTTGTCGGCCCCGAGATTGATGGCGAAGCCGCCGCCGCCTTGCTGCTTGCGGCATATCGAGCAGTAGCACAGCATGAACGGCGCCGGCGTGTGGCTCTCCACCTCGAAACGAACGGCATTGCAGCGGCAGGACCCCTTGAGCAGAAGCGGCATGACAAAACGACTCCGACGGATGTTCTCAATCTGTCAGCATGATCTTGGTTGCGCGATGACAATGTCAAATGCCGGTGACATGATCGCGGCATGGACAATGAACGCATCGCCGAACTGTTCGAGGGCCTCGGTCCGGTCAGCATCCGCAAACTGTTCGGCGGCAAGGGCATCTATTTCGACGGTGTCATCATCGCCGTCGTGCTGCGCGGCGAACTGATGCTGAAGGCCGACGAGCAAAGCGCGCCGGACTTCGAGGCAGCAGGCTGCCGGCAGTGGACCTATACCGGCTCCCGCCACGGCAAGCTCGTCTCGATGCCCTACTGGAACATTCCCGACAGCGCTTTTGATGATCCCGACGAGATGACGCTCTGGGCACGCCGCGCCTATGAGGCAGGACGGCGGGTGGGGAAATGACTGGTGACTTTGGTGCGTTGCGGCTGTGCAGGGTTGGAAACGCCGGCGGGACAGCACCCCCCTCTGTCCTGCCGGACATCTCCCGCGCAAGGAGGGAGATTGGCAGCTCAACCGCTGGCTCTCGCTTTCAACATTGATGATTGGCGAAAGCCGATGTGACATCCGATCTCCCYCCTTGCGGGGGRGATGTCCGGCAGGACAGAGGGGGGTGTGAAGGAACTCGGCAGTCGCTTTAAAGCGCCTTCGCGATCCTCGCCGCCAGCCTTGCGTTGTTTTCGACCAGCGCGATGTTGGTCTTCAGGCTCCGGCCGCCCGTGAGTTCCAGGATTTTCGACAGCAGGAACGGCGTCACCGCCTTGCCGGTCACGTTGAGCGCTTCGGCGGCCTTCTGCGCGGCCTCGATATAGCCGGCCATCTCTGCGGCGGGGATTTCGTCGTTTTCGGGCACCGGATTGGCGATCAGCATGCCGCCGGCGAGCCCCAGTGCCTGCCGGGTCTGGTAGAAATGCGCGATCTCTTCCGGTCGGTGCAAGGTCAGCGGCGCGCGGAAGGGCGAATGCCGCGACCAGAAGGCCGGCATCGTCTCGCAGCCATGGCCGACCACAGGCACCCCGCGCGTCTCCAGCACTTCCAGCGTCTTTTCGATGTCGAGGATGGCCTTGGCGCCGGCCGACACGACGATGACCGGCGTGCGCGCCAGCTCGTCGAGATCGGCGGAAATGTCGAAACTCTTTTCCGCCCCCTTGTGCACGCCGCCGATGCCGCCGGTGGCGAACACCTTGATGCCGACCATATGCGCCGCGATCATCGTTGCGGCGACGGTGGTGCCGCCCGTGCGCCCTTGCGCCACCGCGAAGCCGAGGTCGGCGCGCGACAGCTTCATGGCGTCGCCGGTCATGGCGAGGGATTCGCGCTCGCCGTCCGAAAGCCCGATCTTGATGCGCCCGCCAACCACGGCGATCGTGGCCGGCACGGCGCCGCCGTCGCTGATGATCTTTTCGACATCCGCCGCCATGGCGCCATTGTCGGGGTAGGGCATGCCATGGGTGATGATGGTGCTTTCCAGCGCCACCACCGGCCGCCCGGCGGCCAAGGCCTGTGCAACCGGCGCATGGATATCGATGAAGGGACGGGCGGTTTCTGGTGTCATCCTGATCTCCAATCCGGAGCGATGCGCCTCCACTTGGACGCGCGGAAACACTCCGGCACTATGAACTGGCCGGTCTCATGCCACTTCCTGCGCATCCGGCACAAGAGCCAGTGCCTCGGTGAAATCAGCAGCGGTGAAATCGGGAACGGCGTCGGCGCTTTCGATGGCCAGCGTCGCCGCGGCAATGCCTTCGCGCAGGGCCGCGCGCAACGGCATGCCGCGAAGCGAGGCAGCGACCGTCGCTCCCGCCAGCGCATCGCCGGCGCCGGTGACGTCGGTGACCTTTCTTGGCGTCGGCGGCAGGATCGAGAAGGCGCCGGCTTCATCGAAGCCCAGCATCGGAGCGCCGCCCGCTGTCACCACGCCGCTTTTGAGCCCGGCACGTTTCAGCCCGTCGACGATGTCCTGCCCGGAGGCCGCACTGTCCAGGCCGGCAAGTGCGACCGCCTCGCGCTGGTTCATGAAGACGACGGCCAGATTGCCGAGCACCGGCCTCAGGCGCACGATCTTGGCCGGCGAAATGGCAATGGCGAAGACGGGTTTGCCGGCGGCGAGTGCCACGAGCCTCTCTAGCGCCGCCGTCGGCAGGTTGGCGTCGCAGAAGACGGCATCGGCGGCAGCGATGACCTCGCGCACCTTGGAGCGCCTGACCTGCTTGGGAAACGCCAGCTCATAGAGCGCCATGTCGGCAAAGCCGACGATCAGCTCGCCGTCGCTGTCGATCAGCGCCGTATAGCTTGGCGTCGTGCGATCGAGGAACACCGCCGACAGGTCGGCAATCCCGGCTTTGGCGATGGCCCGTGAAACCGTATCGGCGGCGGCATCGCCGCCGCGCACCGACAGCAGCGAGGCCGAGACGCCGCGCCGGACCGCGCTGCGCAACGCATTGAAGACACCACCGCCAACATCCTCGCGCATCGTGCCCGGATTGGACGCAGCCGGCACGTAAGCGCCGGACACCTGCCCACGGCGGTCGATATGGGCGCCGCCCACGGCCAGGATTCTTGGAGATTTCACCATGCCGGCGATATGACCTTTGTTATTCCAGCCGCACAAGCGCTACGCTAAGTGACGAAGCTTCGCATGCGGGGCGGCGATTCGGCAGATCGAAACAATCGAGCCGACTGGCCCAATGCGAGGTGCGCTCCTGATGTGATTCTTGGGACAAAAAAAGAACAAATCCGGATATTGATTGCCTTTCAGATACTTGAACCCTCTTGCCAAACGAGAACAAAAAAGGTACAAATAGGCAGGGATTACGGATTGTCCGGCCTTCATTGACGACCAAGGGGTGATGTATCATGGCTCAGAATTCTTTGCGGCTGGTAGAGGACAAAGCGGTGGACAAATCAAAGGCTCTGGATGCGGCGCTGTCGCAAATCGAGCGGGCTTTCGGCAAGGGCTCGATCATGCGGCTCGGCGCGAACGAGCAGGTCGTCGAGATTGAAACCGTGCCGACCGGCTCGCTTGGCCTCGACATCGCGCTTGGCGTCGGTGGCCTGCCGCGCGGCCGCATCATCGAAATCTACGGGCCGGAAAGCTCGGGCAAGACGACGCTGGCGCTGCACACTGTTGCGGAAGCCCAGAAGAAGGGCGGCATCTGCGCCTTCGTCGATGCCGAGCATGCGCTCGATCCGGTCTATGCCCGCAAGCTTGGCGTCGATCTGGAAAACCTTCTGATCTCGCAGCCCGACACGGGTGAGCAGGCGCTGGAAATCTGCGACACGCTGGTGCGCTCCGGTGCCATCGACGTGCTGGTGGTCGATTCGGTCGCGGCGCTGACGCCACGCGCCGAAATCGAAGGCGAGATGGGCGATTCGCTGCCCGGCCTGCAGGCCCGCCTGATGAGCCAGGCGCTGCGCAAGCTGACCGCCTCGATCTCGCGCTCCAACACCATGGTCATCTTCATCAACCAGATCCGCATGAAGATCGGCGTCATGTTCGGTTCGCCCGAGACCACGACGGGCGGCAACGCGCTGAAATTCTACGCCTCGGTCCGCCTCGACATCCGCCGCATTGGCTCGGTCAAGGACCGCGACGAGGTCGTCGGCAACCAGACTCGTGTCAAGGTGGTCAAGAACAAGCTGGYGCCGCCCTTCAAGGTGGTCGAGTTCGACATCATGTATGGCGAGGGCGTATCCAAGACCGGCGAACTGGTCGACCTCGGGGTCAAGGCCGGCGTGGTCGAGAAGTCGGGCGCCTGGTTCTCCTACAATTCGCAGCGTCTCGGCCAGGGCCGCGAGAATGCCAAGCTGTTCCTGCGCGACAATCCCGACACGGCGCGCGAGATCGAACTGGCGCTCAGGCAGAATGCCGGGTTGATCGCCGAGAAATTCCTCGAGAATGGCGGCGCCGAGAGCGGCGACGACGGCTTCGAGGAGGAATCCGGCGCGATGTAACAACTTCGTGCACAGGATGCCGGCCGAAGATCGGCCATAATCCTGTTCTATTATCTCAAGCTTATGTAATTGAGTTCAGTGTTTTTTGCGTTCCAAACCGCCGGCTTTCGAGCCGGCGGTTTTTCGTTTTGCGGCCGGCGTCGATGGTCGGCAAGCGCGCGATTTGGACCAATTCCGTGTTTCTGGACAGGGTGCGGTGCGACCGCTAAAAGGCCAAGTCTATTTTTTGTGGATGTCGCCCAAAAGTGCGCAGCGGTTTTGGGACAACGACATGCATGGAAGCAAAAACTTGAAGCGCATCGACTGAATCCGTTTTCAGCGCGACGCGCTTTGAGACCCAGAGCCCATTTTCCGCCGGTTTGCCGGCGGTTTTCTCGAAAAGGCAGCATTCATGAGTGGCGTGAACGAGATCCGGTCGACTTTTCTCGACTACTTCCGCAAGGAGGGTCACGAGATCGTCGCGTCGAGCCCGCTGGTGCCGCGCAACGATCCGACGCTGATGTTCACCAACGCCGGCATGGTGCAGTTCAAGAACGTCTTCACCGGCTTGGAGAAGCGGGCCTATTCGCGCGCCTCGACCGCGCAGAAGAGCGTTCGCGCCGGCGGCAAGCACAACGACCTCGACAATGTCGGCTACAC
>NZ_JBFULQ010000214.1:0-8980 GCF_054049815.1 Mesorhizobium sp. P5_C1
GCTCGATCTGGTGCGAGATCTGCATGATCCTCTCGAACGGACGCCGCAATTGCGCCAGCCGTTCGGTGAGCTGCTGGCCGATCGACGAGGTGTTGTTGATGAGGTCGATGACCGGGCCGCTGAGCAGATAGCCTGCACTAGCGAAAATGCAGACCGACAACAGCACCAGAAGGGTCGCAGAAATCACCTCGGGAACGCCGCGCCTGCGCAGAAGCCGGACGATCGGTGTCAGTGTCAGCGCCAGCAGGAAAGCCAGGATCACCGGCATGAAGAAGGCGCGGGCGAAGTAAAGCGCGTAGATGGCCATGAACAGGAAGATGCCGACGAGCAGCGAACGCATAAGATGCGTGTCCGCGCGAGCCGCTGCGCGCGGGTCTTCAGGCTCGGCAACGCCTGTGCCTAAAGCTGCAGGTTCGGCTTTCATCATGGACCCTCACCGGCGCACCGCAATTGGTGCAATCCAATGACGAAAACGCCTCTACCGCCGCTTGGGTTCCGTTAGCCGGGCAAGGCCCGGAGCGCGGACCTCCCGCTGACCTATGCGACGGGCGCCGGCACCGCGGGCGCGGACTTCGCTGTTTCCTTGCGCACGATCGGCGCCACCCTGGTGCCGTAGAGCTCGATCGCCTTCATGATCTTTGCATGCGGCATGGTGCCGATTGCCATCTGCAGCAGGAAGCGGTCATTGCCGAAGATCCTGTGCTGGGCGACGATTTTTTCGGCCACCTGCTCGGGATTGCCGACGAACAGGGCGCCATTGGGGCCACGCGACTGGTCGAAATGCGCCCGCGACGTCGGACCCCAGCCGCGCTCGCGACCGATGCGGTTCATCACCTCGGCTTGTGGGCCGTAGAAATCATCCGCCGCCTGCTCGGTCGTTTCGGCGATGAAACCGTGCACGTTTATGCTGGTGGCGAGGCTTGCCGGATCGTTGCCGGCGCGCTTGGCCGCCTCACGGTAGAGATCGAACAGCGGCGCGAAACGCGCCGGCTCGCCGCCGATGATGGCGAGCGCCAGCGGCAGGCCGAGCGCACCGGCGCGCGCCGCCGATTGCGGCGTGCCGCCAATGGCGATCCAGACCGGCAGCCTGTCCTGGAACGGCCTTGGATAGACGCCGCGATCGTTGATCGGCGCACGCAGATTGCCGGACCAGGTGACCTTCACATGATCGCGGATGGCAAGCAGGAGGTCGAGCTTTTCGGCGAACAGCTCGTCATAGTCCTCCAGATTGTAGCCGAACAGCGGGAAGGATTCGATGAACGAGCCGCGCCCCGCCATGATCTCGGCACGGCCGCCCGACAGAAGATCGAGCGTGGCGAACTGCTGGAAGACGCGCACCGGATCATCGGAGGACAGGACTGTGACCGCGCTGGTCAGCCTGATACGCTTCGAGCGCTCGGCGGCCGCGGCCAGCGCCACCACCGGTGCGGAGGCAGCATAGTCGGGCCGGTGATGCTCGCCGAGACCGAAGACGTCGAGGCCGACCTGGTCTGCCAGTTCGACCTCCTCGATCAGGTTGCGCAGTCGTTCATGCGGGCTGATGGCGCTGGGACCCGGCTGCGGGCTGACGTCGGCGAAGGTGTAGAGACCGAGTTCCATTCGAATGTCATCCTGGTGTTGGAGTTTCGGGCTAGAGGTAGCCATCGACCCGCCTCGCCGCCAGAGGGGCGGACGGTGAACAGTGCATGTCGGTTCCGGCCGAAAATACGTCTCCCAGGTGCAACATCGCGGAATTTCATGGCTGGCATGCCGTTTTGGCGCTTGAACTCTCGGCATTCGCGCGTATGTAAGCGTCGCGAATTGACTTCAGGGAAGTGGACTTGGCTATCTACAGGGAAAAAGACATTTTCGAGCGGCGCAATGCCGCAAACGAGGCAAAGAAGGCGCTTCTGGAGCGCTTCAAGTCAAAGCCGGCAGCAGACGATCCGACGGTGCTGGCACGACAGGCCGAACGCAAGGCAATCCTCGAGGCTCGCCAGATACGCGAGGCTGAAAAGGCCAGGCTGAAGCAGGAAAAGCTGGCACGCGAGGCGGTCGAGAAGGCCGAGCGCGAGGCAGCAGCCGAAGCGGCACGCATCGCGGCCGAAGAGGCGGCACAGGCTGAAGCCAAGATTCGGGAAGCCGAAGAAAACGAGCGCATCGCCCGTTTGCTGGCCGACGAAGCCGAACGCAAGGCCAAGCGCGACGCGCGTTATGCAGCGCGCAAACAGCGCACGGGCAGGACGCCTCCGGGCTTCTCCGCCCGCTAGCCTCCAGGCAATGGAGCAATCTGCTTCGAAGATCAGGGTCGCCTTGCAGCGGCCCTGAACGTGTTTGTCCAATGCATGTCTCGCAAATGAGGCCCCGGTTTTGGGAGGACGACATGCAAGACCCTAAAGCGCCTCACCCGAATCCGGCCCAACGCGACGCGCTTTAGAGCAATTCCAGGAAAAGTGTGAAGCGGTTTTCCCGGGAAGAGCGCGTAGCGCTTTCCCTCAGGGAATTGCGTAAAACAAAAAGATAGAGCGGTATGATCAGGCGGCGAACTTCAGCCCCATGATGCCGCAGACAATGAGCGCGATGCACGCCAGCCTGATCGCGGTGGCCGGCTCGCCGAGCAGCCAGATGCCGAGCAGCGCCGTGCCGACGGTGYCGATGCCGGTCCACACCGCATAGGCGGTACCGACGGGCAGCGCCTTCAGCGCCAGGCCGAGCAGAGTGAGGCTGACGATCATCGAGGCAACGGTCAGCACGGTCGGCATCAGCTTCGAGAAGCCGTCCGTGTATTTGAGGCCGATTGCCCAGCCGATCTCGAACAGGCCGGCAAAAAACAGAAAAATCCACGCCATCGACTACGCTCCATCAAAGCATCGGACCGAATTCGGATTCGGTATCCGACGCTCAATCAACAATGGCGGGTCGTCCCGGCCGGATTTTCGGGGAAAGCGCGAGGTCGTCCCCGCCCCGCCAATATAAGAAATTCAAGCGCTCGATCAACAACGACCGGCAACAACATTGCCGGTCGCAATCCCGTTCGGACGGGTATTGCCCGGACCTACTTGTCCTTGAGCTTCATCGCCTTGACCGGCGGCGCCTTCAGGGCCGGAGCCGGGGCTGGCTTCTTGGCATCCTTCTTCGGCTTGCGGGCTTCCTTGCCTGCCTTCATCGCACCTTTAGCCATGATTCGTTCCTCCGATTGCGGGAAGCGAAGTGAAACAAGAGAAACGTCCGACTGCAAGAGGCCAGCGCCTATCGACACCGCCAGCCGGCCGCTTTTAACCGGTTTCTAATTTGCTCGTAAACCAGGCCGGTCCGTGCCATGGTCATCTTCGCACTGCAGCATCCACCGGCGCTTTCGCCCGGAGATGAACACGCGGGCCGGTCAGGACGACAATGCGAATCCATATCGGCTGCGAGATGAGCTTCGACTTTCCCCAGGAAACSCCGCTYATCGCGATGCTGAATGTYCACTATTCYCGCGCCTCCGAYCTYGARCGSCCSGAYTTTTTGACCTCSAACCCGCCCGTGCCGATCGAGAGTTATCGCGACAGTTTCGGCAATTGGTGCAACCGGTTCGTCGCTCCGCCAGGGCGGTTCACCTTCGGCACCGACGCGGTGATCCGCGATCCCGGCACCTTCGAGATGGGCGACCTGATGGCCTGGCAGCACGAGGTGCGCGACCTGCCGGCGGATACACTGCTGTTTCTGCTGCCCAGCCGCTTTTGCGAGAGCGACCTCTTGGCGAGCGAAGCGTGGCGGCTGTTCGGCCACACGCCGCTCGGCATTGCGCGTGTGCAGGCGGTCTGCGACTTCGTCCACAATCATATCGTCTTCAACTACGGCAATGCGCGGCCGACACGCACCGCTGCGGAAGCCTATCGCGAACAGAGTGGTGTCTGCCGCGACTTCGCGCATCTCGCGGTCACCTTCTGCCGGGCGCTCAACATCCCGACGCGCTACTGCACCGGCTACATCAGCGACATCGGCACGCCGAAGCCGTGGTCGAGCATGGATTTCGCCGCCTGGATGGAGGTCTATCTCGGCGGCCGCTGGCACGCCTTCGACCCGCGCAACAATGCGCCGCGCATCGGCCGCATCCTGATCGCCTCCGGGCGTGACGCGGCCGACGTGCCGCTGACCCATATCTTCGGGCCGGGCACGCTCGCCGGTTTCAAAGTTTGGACCGACGAGGTCGTCGAATAGCCGACCGAACGAGCCGACGGTTCGCGCGTTATGTTGTCTTGTGGAGCTTTGACGGGCTGGCCGTTAGACTGGCGCCTTGAACGGGGGCAGCATCATGGCCGGGCATGGCGGCTCAAAAAGGGTGATCTACGCGGCGCTCGCCGGCAATCTCGCCATCGCATTGACCAAGTTCGCCGCCGCTTTCTTCACCGGCAGTTCGGCGATGCTGTCGGAAGGCGTGCACTCACTGGTCGATACCGGCAATGGCGGCCTGCTGCTCTATGGCATGCACCGCGCCGCCCGCCCGCCCGATCGGACGCATCCGCTCGGTCACGGCCGCGAACTCTATTTCTGGAGTTTCATCGTCGCCCTTCTGGTCTTCGCACTGGGCGCCGGCGTCTCCTTCTACGAAGGTGTGATCCACATCATGGCGCCGGAGCCGGTCGTCAACGCGAAGGTGAACTACATCGTTCTTGGCCTGTCCTTCCTGTTCGAGGGCAGCTCCTGGCTGGTGGCGCTGAAGGAGTTCCGCCAGCAGAAGGGCAAGCAGGGCTGGCTGCAGGCCGTGCAGTCGAGCAAGGACCCCAGCGTCTACACCGTGCTGTTCGAGGACAGCGCCGCCTTGCTCGGCCTGATCGTCGCCTTTGCCGGCATCCTTGCGGCGGAGCTGCTGGAGATGCCGGAGCTCGACGGCGCCGCCTCGATCGGCATCGGGCTGATCCTGGGCGCGACGGCTATCTTCCTGGCCCGCGAAAGCAAGGGGCTGCTAATCGGCGAGCCGGCCTCCCCGGAGGTGCAGAGACACGTGCTGGCGATCGTCCAGCAGGATCCGGCGGTGCAACAGGCGAACGGCGTTCTGACCGTCCACATGGGGCCGCAAGAGATCGTCGCTGCTCTCAGCATCGAGTTCGAGGATCACCTGACTGCGCCGGAGATCGAAGCCTGTGTGGAGCGCCTGGAGGCGCGGCTGAAGACAGAGATGCCGGAGATCGCAAGGCTGTTCGTCAAGCCGCAGACGACCGGGACCTGGGAACAGCGGCGCAAGATTGTTGAAGCCGCGTCAGGAGACGAGCCGGATCAGGCCGGTTAAGATGCCGACGAAGCAGGGAGAAACAAGATGAAAATCGACGGCGGCTGCCATTGCGGCGCTATCGCCTACGAGGCGGAGGTCGACCCGGAAAAGACCTCGATCTGCCACTGCACCGACTGCCAGAAACTGACCGGCACGGCCTTTCGGGTGACTGTTCCGGCGCCTGAGGATCACTACCGGATCACCAAGGGTACGCCGAAAATCTATATCAAGACCGGGGCGAGCGGCGCCAAGCGCRCCCAGGCCTTTTGCGCTGACTGCGGTTCGCACCTTTACGCCACCTCGGTCGGAGATGGTCCGAAGGTCTATGGAATTCGAGCGGGAACCGCGCGGCAACGCGAGGATCTGGTCCCGACACAGCAAAAATGGCACAGTTCAGCGCTGCACTGGCTGCCGGAATTCCAGGGCATGACCACCGTGGAGAAGCAGTAGCGCTGCTGCGGCGTCAGTCGTCGCCTTCGACGACCCTCAGCCTGAGCTGCCCGGTCTTCGAATCGGCGACGCGGGTCCCTGTCTCGACCTTCGTGGTGGCAGGCCGTGATGCTGCTTCGGGGCCAGCCTCGCCGTCGGGCTGGGCGCCGAACTCCAGTGCCTCGATCTTCTGGCCGCGTCTGGTCACCTTCGACGTCGAGACGAGGATGTCGTCGATGTMCTTGGCCGACTGGCCGAAATGGACCTGCAGTTTGCGCACCCGCTCGTCGACGCGCGCAACGTCCTCCATCAGCCGGATGACTTCGCCCTGGATCAGATGCGCCTGTTCACGCATGCGGGCGTCCTTGAGGATGGCCTGGATGACCTGGATCGACAGCATCAGCAGCGACGGCGAGACGATGACGACGCGAGCGCGGTGCGCCTTGTGGACGATGGCCTCGAAATTCTCGTGGATCTCGGCGAAAACCGATTCCGACGGCACGAACATGAAGGCTGTATCCTGCGTCTCGCCCTGAATCAGATATTTCTCGGATATATCACGGACATGGATTTCGATGTCGCGGCGGAAGGCCTGGGCAGCGACCTTCTGCAGGTCGGCGCCATCGGCAGCGCGGATGGCGTTCCAGGCTTCGAGCGGAAATTTGGCATCGATGGCGAGCGACGGCGCGCCATTCGGCATCTTCACCAGGCAGTCCGGCCGGCTACCGTTCGACAGCGTTGCCTGGAACTCGTAGGCCCCGTGCGGCAAGCCGTCGGCAACAATCGCCTCCATGCGCGACTGGCCGAAGGCACCGCGCGTCTGCTTGTTGGAGAGGATCGCCTGCAATTGCACGACCTGGCCGGCAAGCGACTGGATGTTGCCTTGCGCGGTGTCGATGATCGCCAGCCGTTCCTGCAATTTGGCCAGGCTCTCATGCGTGGATTTGGTCTGCTCGGTCATGGTCTGGCCGATGCGGCCGGTCATGGCGTCGAGGCGCTGGCCGATCGACTGCGTCAGCTCGGCTTGGCGTGCTCCGAACACTTCGGCGATGGCGCCCATGCGGCCCTGCATCTCGGCCTGGCTTTGCAAGATGCCGGCCATCCGCGCCTCGGCGTCTCGGGCATGGTCGGCGGCCTCAGCGGCGGCGACGGCGCGCGCCTTTGCCGAACGCCACAGCGCGATGACAAGCGCCACGAACAGGCCGACAAACAGCAATGCGCCGACGGCCAGAGCATGGCCGAGCGTGATCGTGGAGGCGCCAAGCCGGGCGACAGGCTCCGAAAGGATGGATGTCAGATCATTCATGTGGACAGCATAGCCGATTCGCGGGGCTGGCACAGATCAAAACGTGAACGGCGCCCCGGCGCCCCGGTTGACGCTTTTCGCTGGAGGTCTTAGGTGGAAAGCCATGCCGATCAAGCCGCTCATCATCCTTCCCGACCCCATCCTGCGCCAGGTTTCCAAGCCCGTGGAGCGCGTCGACGGGCCTTTGCGCAAATTAGCCGACGACATGCTGGCGACCATGTATGACGCGCCCGGCATCGGACTGGCGGCAATCCAGATCGGCGAACCGGTGCGCATGCTGGTGATCGATCTGGCCAAGGAAGACGAAACGCCGGCACCGCATGTCTTCATCAACCCGGAAATCCTGAGCAGCGCCGACACGCGGTCGGTCTACGAGGAAGGCTGCCTGTCGATCCCGGACTACTATGCCGAGGTCGAACGCCCGGCAGCCGTGAGGGTCAATTATCTCGACCGCGACGGCAAGCTGCAGGAGATCGAGGCCGAGGGGCTGATGGCGACCTGCCTGCAGCATGAGATCGACCACCTCAATGGCGTCTTGTTCATCGACCACATCTCGAAGCTGAAACGCGACATGGTGGTGAAGAAGTTCAAGAAGCTCGCCAGGGACAAGGCGCCAGGCAAGATGGTGGGATAGGGGAAATGCCCCTTCGCGTCATCTTCATGGGCACCCCGAAGTTTTCGGTGCCGACGCTGCGGGCCATCGCCGAGGCCGGACATGAAGTTGCTGCCGTCTATACGCAGCCGCCGCGCGCCGCCGGACGGCGCGGGCTTGAGCTGACGCCGTCGCCGGTACAGCGCGAGGCGGAGCGGCTGGGCATCGAGACACGCACACCGGTATCGCTCAAAGGCGGGGCCGAGCAGGCCGCTTTCCGCGCCCTGCGGGCCGATGTCGCAGTGGTCGTCGCTTATGGCCTGCTGCTGCCGAAGGCAGTTCTGGAGGCCCCCCGGCTTGGCTGCATCAACGGCCATGCCTCGCTTTTGCCGCGCTGGCGGGGTGCCGCGCCGATCCAGCGCGCGATCATGTCCGGGGACAGCGAAACCGGCATGATGGTGATGCGCATGGAAGTGGGCCTGGACACCGGCCCGGTGGCAATGGTTGAAAAATGCGCCATCGAACCCGATATGACTGCCGGCGATCTGCATGATCGGTTGATGAGTGTCGGTGCTGCACTGATGGTGGAAGCGCTGGCGCGACTGGAAAGGAACACCCTGACATTTACCGCACAAGCGGTGGAAGGGGTGACCTACGCCAAAAAAATCGATAAATCTGAGACTCGCTTGGACTGGACTCGCTCGGCGAGCGAAGTGCACAATACCATTCGTGGCCTGTCGCCCTTTCCCGGGGCTTGGTCCGAGATTGCAATTGGCGGCCGCCCGGAGCGGCTGAAACTGCTTCGCTCGACGCTATCGCAAGGCGCCGGCGAGTCGGGAGGAATTCTCGATGACCGGCTGACGGTCGCCTGCGGGGCAGGCGCGATCAGTCTGGTCGAAGTTCAACGGGCGGGCGGAAGGCCCGCTGCCGCGTCGGAATTCCTGCGCGGGGCCAAGATCGAAAAAGGAATGAAATTCTCATGAGCATGATGTCGATACGCGCGGCGACGCCGCGGGATCGCGAGGCCATCCGCCTCGTCGAGGAACACGCTTTCGGCCAGCAGGCGGAGGCCGGACTGGTCGACGCGCTGGTGACCGGCGGCGACGCCGTTGCCGAACTGGTGGCGGAAGAGGACGGCCAGGTGGTCGGCCATATCCTGTTTTCGCGACTGTTCGTGCAGAGCGGCGGCAAGAACTTTGCGGCCGTGGCGCTCGCGCCGCTGGCGGTCGAGCCCTCGTTCCATGGCAGCGGCATTGGCGGCGCGCTGATCCGCGAGGCGCATATCCGCCTCAGGGATGCCGGCGAGACGCTGGCCGTGGTGCTGGGTGATCCGGCCTATTACAGCCGTTTCGGCTACACCCATGCCCGCGCCGAAAAGTTCGAGAGCGAGTACCAGAGCGAGGCCCTGCAGGCACTGACC
>NZ_JBFULQ010000215.1:0-8945 GCF_054049815.1 Mesorhizobium sp. P5_C1
CAGCTGAGCCGGCCGTTTGGTAAGGCCTTGCTGAACCGCCAGATAAAAAGGCCCGCATGGCAGCCGTCGCACCGATCTCCCGACCAAGCATCGCCTCACTGGAGGCGCCTGGTCTCGCGCATTACCTCGCAATCGGCCTGATTGCCGGCGCCATCATCGCGCTGCAGATATCGGTCATGCGGGTGTTCGCCGTCGGCAGCTGGTCGCATTTCGGTTCCCTGGTGGTCAGCCTCGCCATGCTTGGCTTCTCGCTGTCCAGCGTCGTGATCTTCGCCGGCAAGGACTGGTTCGACAGGCACTGGCAAGGGGCCGCCACGGCGGCGCTGCTGCTGGTCGGCCCGCTTGTCGTCGCCTCCAACCTCGCTGCCCAGACGGTGCCGTTCAACGCCATCTTCCTGGTCTCCGATCCCGAGCAGAAATGGCGGCTGCTGGCCAATTTCCTGCTCTATCTCCTGCCGTTCCTGGCCGGCGCGTTCTTCCTCGGCATCGTCTTCCTGAAAAGCCGCACCGCCTTCAGTCGCGTCTATTTCGCCGACCTCACCGGCTCCGGGCTCGCCGGCCTCGTCGTGCTGGTGTCGATGTATCTGTTTTCGCCTGAAACCATCATCGTCGTGCCGCTGCTGTTGTGGGCCGCCGGTTCGCTGCTGTGGTTCTTCGCCTTCGGCGCCTGGAAGCGTGTTGTCGCCGGCGCGGTTGTCGCGGCGCTGTCGATCGCCGGCTACCTGATGCTGCCCGGCCTGCTCGTCATACCCGACATCGCGGTGTCGCAATACAAGGGCGTCGCCTATGCCCGCAACTTTCCGGACGGCAAGCGCATCTACCGCAGCGTCTCGCCGTTCGGCGACCTGCAGGTCTATGCCAGTTCCTACATGCATTTCGCGCCGGGCCTGAGCGACAATGCCGCCTTCGGCATGCCGGAAGTTCCGGCCAACACCTATGTCGGCATGTATCGCGACGGTGACGGGCCGGAAGGCATCATGCGCAATCTGGCGCCGGCCGAGCAGGTCTATTTCCGCTATCTGCCGATGCACTATCCCTATGTCATCAAGGCGAAGCCCAGGACGTTCGTCGTGCAGTTCGGTGGCGGCATCTCCACCCAGGCCGCGCTCAACGCCGGATCGACCTCGGTGACCGTCGCCGAGAGCAACCCGATGACATTGCGGGCGTTCCGCGACCCGGTGCTGAAGGATGTCACAGGCGACATCCTGGCCGAGCCGCGCATCAAGGTGATCGACTATGACGGGCGTCTGTTTCTCGCCAACACCGGCGAGCGCTACGACGTCATCGATCTCAGCCTAGCCGACAGTGTCGGCCTGTCCAATCCGGGCGGTTTCGCCATCTCGGAGAAATACGCCTACACGCACGAGGCAATGCTGAGCTACATGCATGCGCTGGCCGACGGCGGCGTGCTGTCGGTGACCCTGTGGAACAAGGAAGAGCCGCCGAAATCGGTGCTGAAGCTCTATTCYACCATCGCCGAGGCGGCCCGGACGTTCGACCGCCAAGGTKCGGCCAACGATATCTTCGCCGTGTCGAGCTATCTCTCGACAACCACGGTGCTGTTCAAGCGTGGCGGTTTCAGCGCGGCGGAAATCAAGACGCTGCGCGACTACACCAAGTCGATGTCGTGGGAAGAGGTCTACTACCCCGGCATGCCTTATGACGGCTCGACGGCGCAGAAAATCCTCGACGACTATCGCGCCTCGATCTTTGGCAGCGGACAGGATGCGACGCTGACCCAACCCGCCGCCGATGCGACGGCGCCGGCCGACCCGACCGCTCCCAACGCAGCCTGCGACCCGACCGCGCCGGCCGATCCGACCCTCGATGCCTGCGCCGATGCTGGCGGCGATGCCGGCCCCGACGTGCTGCCGGCCACCGCGCTGCAGCGCATGACCTGGCACGCGCTTTTGACGGGCGGCTGGGCGAAGCTTGCCAGCGATTATGTGTTCGACGTGCGTCCGCTGAGCAACGACCAGCCCTACTTCGCCGCTTATGTAAAGGTCGCCGACCTGCCGCTGACACTGGACCGGCTCGACCTGTTCCAGGACGACTGGGGCTATCTGCTGATCTGGGCGACGCTCGGCATCGCCTGCATCACGGCGGCGTCGCTGGTGCTGCTGCCAGTCATCTTCGGCTGGCRCATCGTGTTCTCGCGCTCGCGTGGCAAGCTAGGCACCATCCTTTACTTCGCTTGCCTCGGCCTCGGCTACATCATGGTCGAGGTCGGGCTGATCAGCCGCTTCACCGTGGCGCTCGCCAATCCGACCGTGTCGGCCTCGGTGCTGATCTCATCGATGCTGGTGTTTTCCGGTCTCGGCAGCCTGTTTGCCGAGCGCATCTTCAACCGCGCCCGGACACTGTTGCCTGTCCTGCTGCTCGCGATCTGCCTGCTGCTGCTGGCTTACGGCTTCACTCTGTCGCCGGTCCTCGACTGGATCGGCGCCTATCCTTATGCCGTCCGGCTGCTGCTCTGCTTCCTTCTGGTGTCGCCGCCGGCCTTCCTGATGGGCATGCCGATGGCAACCGCCATGACCTGGCTGGCGCGGCTGGGCAAGGAGCATCTGTTCGTCTGGGCCTGGGGCATCAACGGCTGCTTTTCGGTGATTGGCTCGGCCGCCGTGCCGATCGTCGCTACCAGCTTCGGCCTCAGCGCCGTGCTGCAATGGGCGGCGATCGCCTATCTCGTCGCCATCCCGGCCTTCTTTGCCGTGCTGTTGCCGTCGAAGGCACCAGCCATCCGGCTGGTGACGGCCTGATGCCCGACCGGCGCGCCATCGTCGCAGGACTGCTGGCCGCGGCGGCGTTCCCGGTAGCGGGCGAGGGCGCGCGCTTGCGCAAGGCCTTGTCGGCCATCGTGCCGTTCAAGACATCACCCTTTCCCTATCGGGGAAAGCTGCCCGATGGATCCGGGCCTTTTCTCGACGTGACATCAAACGGCCGGCGCGGCCACACCTCGCCGCGTGGTGGCATCTACTGGGAAGACGAGACCTATTCCGACCGCAGCACGCTGCTGGCGGCGCCACGAGGGTTCGATCCGGCCAGGCCGGCGGTCATCGTGGTGTTCTTCCATGGCAATGGCGCCACCTTGCAGCGCGATGTCGTCGGCCGCCAGCGGGTTGTCGCGCAGGTCGAAGCGTCCGGCCTCAACGCCGTGCTGGTGGCGCCGCAATTCGCCAGCAACGCGCAAGACTCGAGCGCCGGCAATCTCTGGACGCCCGGTCACTTCGCGATGTTCATGGCCGAGGCAGCGCAAGGCCTGGGCAAGTTGACCGGCGCCAAGGCGGCTAAATTCGACGCTATGCCGGTGGTGCTCGTCGCCTATAGCGGCGGCTACAATCCCGCCGCCTTCGTCCTAGGGAATGGCGACATAGACGGCCGCCTGCTCGGCGTCATCCTGCTCGACGCCGTGTTCGACGAGGCCGACATTTTCGCCAACTGGGCCGCGCGCCACAGGAAGAGCTTCTTCGTCAGCGCCTATGGAAAATCTTCCGCCTCCGGCAATGTGCAAATCAGACAGTTGCTGGCGGGCCAGGGCATCGACGCCAGTTCGGATCCGCCGCGCCGCCTCGAAGCCGGTACCGTCGCCTTGCTTGCCTCTGACGCCGCCCACGACAGTTTCGTCACCCGCGCCTTCGTCGCCAATCCATTGCAATGGTTGCTCGGCCGGCTGCACGGATTTGCGCTTTAAGTCGGGCTCACGCGGGCAGGGCGCCATCGATGCCGATATCGGCAATTGCTGCCAGTTCGGCGGCGACGGCTGCGGCGCGGCGCGCCTTCGGGCTATGCTGTGGCCAGACGAGGCGGCGCCTGATCATCAACGCCGGCACATCCCTTGCAATCTCGATGAGATGGCCGGGATCGAGATGACGCCGTAGCACCAATTCGCTGGCCAGCAATGCTCCCATGCCGGCAATCGCCGCCTGTGCCGCGACGATCGTTAGCCCAAAACGTGGGCCCTGGTCGATGTCTTTCCGTTGCCGGCCGGCGGCAGTGAACCAGTCGCGCCAGGCCGGGTAGACGTYGTCGCCCATCGTCGGATCGATGTGCAGCAGCGGCATGCTGTCCAGCACCTCGGCCACATCCGACCTGATTTGGCCGCGAACCAATGCAGGCGCGCAGGCTGGGATCACCCGTTCGGTGAACAGGTCGAGCGATGCGAGATCCGGTGTTGCGCCCTTGCGATAGCTGATGGCGAGGTCGACACCTTCCTCCAGCATGGTATCGAGCGCAACGGACGCAACGATGCGCACGTCGAGCTTGCCCAGCGCCGCGCGCACTCTGCTGAGGCGGGGCGCGAGCCAGAGCGAGGCGAAGGACGGATCGGCTGAGATGGTGAAGGTCTCGGCCCGTCGTTCGAAGCGCAGCCGCCGCATGCCGGAAGCCAGCGCGTCAAAACCGCGGTCGATGTCGGGCAGGGCGGCCTCGGCGGCGCGGGTCAGCACGATGCCATTGCCTTCGCGCCGCACCAGTTTGACGCCCAGCCGCTCCTCCAGCTGCCGGATCTGATGGCCGATGGCGCCTGGAGTGACGCCCAGCTCCTCGGCAGCGCGCGTCAGGCTACCAGCCCTGGCGGCGGCGAGTAGCGCCCGCAAGGCGGATAGGGGAAGATCCCGGAGTGTCATGGATTGAGTTTAACTCAAAAGTTGGCGAAGGGAACTCGTTTGAATCACCGTTTTCAGGGATCTAAGATCGTTTAAGAAATTCAATCGTAGGGACCGCTGCAATGCTTGACACGCCAAAGCACCCATCAAGGCATTCGACTTCGACCACGCCGATCCGCGCCATGCGTGCCGAAGGCCAGCGCGTCGTCGTCGACCTGGCGGACGGCCGAACTGGAAAGCTTTCGACGCGCTGGCTGCGGCTGGCTTGCGAATGCGATGCCTGTGGCGACACTGTCTCCGGCAAGAGATGGCTGACACCGGCCGATATTGGCGCAAGCGTTCGAGCCAGCTCAATCAATGTCACGGCGGGCGAGGTGGGTGTCGTCTGGGATGATGGCCATGTCTCGCACTTCGGAGCTGAATTCCTGGCAGACCATGCCGGCGCTGGCTCAGGCCCGGCCCGGTTCCAGCCGCAATTGTGGAGCAGCGACCTGACCGCGCGGCTTGGCCGCTTTTCATTCGACGCGGTTGTCGAGGACGACGAGATGCTGTTCCATTCGCTGCGGGCGTTACGCGATCACGGCATCGCGATGCTGACCGGGGTTCCCGCAGAAACGGAAGCGACGGCGCGGGTCGCCGGCCGCTACGGGCCGATCCGCGAGACCAGCTACGGCAAGGTGTTCGACCTGATCTCGCGGCCGGATGCGCGGGTGGCGGGAGAGACGGCTCGGGCGCAGATCCCGCATACGGACGAGCCGTTCCGTTATGCGCCGCCGGGCTTCATCTTCTTCCACGCCATCCGCACCGGTGCGGGCAGCGGCGGCACCTCCCTGATGGTTGACGGCTTCCATGTTGCCGCGCTGATGCGGACGCAGACGCCGGAACTGTTCGATCTGTTGACGCGGCACGGCGTCACCTTTCATCGCGAGCATGCGGGCGAGGTGTTCTTCAGTGCCGAGGCACATGTCATCAGCCTCGATGCAACCGGGGTCGTCACCGGCGTCCGCTACAACGACCGCTGCCTGGCGCCACAGACGGCCTCAGAGGATGAAATCGATGGCGTGATCGAGGCGCTGGCCGAACTGACGCGGCTGATCTGCGATCCGCAAAACCAGTTCCAGCACCAGCTGCAGCCGGGCGAGGTGCTGGTCTTCGACAATCAGCGTGTCATGCATGGCCGCAGCGCCTTCGATCCGATGCTGGCGGTGCGGCATCTCAGAAGCTGCAACATCGACCGCGACGGCGTGCACAGCGCGTTTCGCACGCTGGCCCGCCGGTTTACGCCTGAAGAGGCCGAGACGGTGCTCTATCAGGGCGCGATTTTCTAGCGTCCTGCCGTTGCCCTTAGTTGAACCACAGGGCAAAAGTCAGAAAACCGCTACCGCCGAACTGGCGCTGGATCTGGTTGAATTCGTCGCTGGTCAGGATCTTGCCGCTTTCGAGATAGGGCGCGATGGCCGGGCCGGTGATCGACAGCACCAGGTCGAAGGGTTTTGGCTCGTCGAAGAAGCGCTTCATGTTGATGCCCTTGCCGGTGATGCGGAAATGCGGCAGCAGCAAGCGGCCTTCCAGGAGATCCTCGGCCATGGTCAAGGTGGCGAGCCAGGCCTCGACCTGTTCTTCGCCGACTTCAAGGCCGGTGAGCGGGTTCTCACCCTTCTGCTGCGGTCCCGGCAGCCATTCGCGGTCGTTGTCGGTCTCGGCGCGGATCGCCTTCCAGTCCTCGCGCGACAGCCGGATCATTTCGAGCAGGTGGCGACGCGCCGCTTGCCGGCGCTCGGGTTCGACAACCGGCCAGTTGACCAGATGCACCAGCGAGATGAAATCGGCGATGCGCCATTCCGACGTGAAGATGCTGCTGCCCATGTCGCTGCTCGGCGGCACGAGAATGTCCTGCAACGGCAGTTTGGCGCGCGGGAACAGCATGTGGAATGAGCCGTCGAAGGTGYTCCTGAAATCATGCGCCAGCCAGAAATCGGCCTGCGCCATCAGGAATTCGGCATAGCCCTGCAGCCAATAGCCGTCGGCGCGGTCGAAGCGGAAGGTGAGCGCGGGTACTGCTCCGTCCGGTGCGCTGCCGCCGCGCGACAGCGAGGCCATGATTGCGGCCATGCTCTCATCCGGCGTGATCGCGCCGTCCTCGTTGAGGTCGATGCCGACATGGGTGAGATCAAGCACCATGCCGATATCGGCATCGGCCGGGACCGAGCCCAGCGTTGCGGCGGATTTTTCCAGCCGGTCGCGGAAGCCGACCAGAATGGCGCGGAACTGCTCATAGGTCAGCGGCTCTGGGTTGGGATTGTCCGGCACCGGCAGCCGCATCAATGGCAGCATGAAGGATTGCGGGCTTTCGAAACCATGGCGGTGCAGGCCGCTGGCCAGCAGCTCCAGCGCGGTGAAGAACTCGCCGGCGCCGGCCGCGTAGGCTGACGCCGGATCTTTTGGAGCGGCGGCCTCCAGCGTCGACAGGGCGGTGTCGCGCGCGGCCACGGTCTTGGCCTCGAACAAGGCGGTTGCCGCTTCGGGCATKGCGGCGCGCGCGGACGACAAGGGCACCAGCAGAATGAAAGCGGATGCCAGCAGGCTTGCTGTTCGTGTCATCTTTTCCCCCATGCGTTGGTCGCGTCGGCGAACATACACGCATTTGCAGTGCCGCGCCTCTCAGCGCCGAGGCGCAGACGCACGATTGTCGACGGATGCGCTTCAACCCTCGAGCCCGACGGTCTACACAGGGCAAACGATTGGGCATGGGCGTGTCGAACTATCCGCTTTCCTACAAACTGTCGTGGCTGCCGCGCTTTCTGAAGCCCTCGCTCGGCGGTGATGCCAGTGGGTTCTCGCCGATGGCCGCGACGATGATGACACCACCGCCGAAGCGGGCGGTGCGGCTCGCCTTCATCGGCGACATCTCGGCGGTGGCCAACCGCGGCGCGCCGGACTGCGATCCGGCGATCAAGGCGTTGCTCGGCGCTGCCGACCTGGTGATCGGCAATTGCGAAAGCCCGATCGTGGACGGACCAAGTGCGGTGCTGGGGACAAGACTCGGCACGCACCATGCGATGAGCGAGCGCTTTCTGGTCGAGACGTTGGCGGCCGTTGGCATCGCACACGAAAGGCTCGTGCTGTCACTGGCCAACAATCATGTACTCGACCAGGGCGTCGCCGGTTTCGACGCGACGGTGGCGGCGCTGAAGCGGCTCGGCATCCGCAGCATCGGCCTGGCAGCCAATGGTGCGTTAGTGCCTGTCACCGTCGGCCCGCTGACATTCGGCTTCGCGGCCTTCACGCTGTGGCGCAACGCCGATGAAGACCTGTTTGCCGGCCGCGTGTCGATGGAAAGCGATCCAGCGCACTGGCCGCGCGAAGCCGTCGATCTTCTCTGCGCGGTGCCGCACTGGGATTGGGAGTTCCGGCATTTTCCGCGCGCCAAGACGCAGGCGCTGGCCAGGCGGCTGGCCGGGCAGGGCGTCGGGCTGATCGCCGGCCATCATGCCCATGTCATACAACCGGTGGACCGCATCGACCGGACGCTTGTCGCCTATGGGCTCGGTGATTTCCTCGGCACAGCCCTTGCCCGCCAGCCATGGCCGGGGCGCATTGGAGGAATGTTCATCGTCGATGTCAGTGCCGATGCCGGCACGCGCGGCGCGATCGCGTCTTACCAGTTGCATCCCTTTGTGCGGCTGCGCGCCGGTGATCATGAGCGGCTGCTGCCGGTCGAAGGGTTGACGGGGCGGATGCGCGGCAAGGTCAAGGGCCGGCTGGAGGCGATTTTCCCTTCCCCTAGAAGCGAGGAAGGGGTCACCGCCTAACCGTCTGGCGGCCTCGGCAAAACCGACTATCATGCGCCGGCAGCGGCAGGCTTGCGGGGGGATGGCGATGGAAACAGCGGATTTCATGCCGAGCGAGGCGGTCACGGCCGGCATCCGGAAAGACATCGAGACCCATGAGGCGGCGAGGGCTTCGGCGGTCCGGCAGGTGCGCTGGCGGGTGCCGCTGTTCGTCGGCCTGGTGCTGGTGTTCGTGGTGCTGGTCGCCTGGCTGTTCAACAAGGTCGCCGACCCCAACGAGCAATGGTTCTCGACGCCGCATGTGTTTCTTTATGTCATCGGCTTCGCGGCTTCGATCCTGCTCTACTTCCAGGCCATGAAACCGGCGACGCGGCTGCAGCAATCGTTCCGCGAGACGCTGCTGCCGATCATCTTCGGCTTCATCGCGGACATGCGTTACCAGCATGGAGGCAGGCMGAACTCCTTCGACCGGCTGCCGCGCGAGGCGGTCGGGCCTTTCAACCGGCAGTCGTTCGACGATGTCGTTTCGGGGCGCTACGAGGAGTTTCCG
>NZ_JBFULQ010000216.1:0-8920 GCF_054049815.1 Mesorhizobium sp. P5_C1
GCGTTTCCCGCGCTTCCCGATGATTTCCATTTCGCGCAGCCAGAAGACAGGCCTTGCCAGGGCCAACTGGCTGGCAACGATCCACCACGGACTGCCGACCGGTATTTACGAACCGACGTTCGAGACGAAGGCGCAAGAACCCTATCTTGCCTTCCTCGGTCGGTTTTCACGCGACAAGCGCCCGGATCGCGCCATCGAGATCGCCTTGCGCTCCGGGCTCAAGCTGAAGCTTGCGGCAAAGATTGGCGACGACGACCGAGCCTATTTCCACGAAGTGGTCGAGCCTTTGATCGACGGCGATCGCATCGACTATGTCGGCGAGATCGAGGAGGACCAGAAGGCGGAATTTCTCGGCAACGCGGCCGGCCTGCTGTTCCCGATCGACTGGCCGGAGCCGTTCGGCCTTGCCGCCATCGAGGCAATGGCCTGCGGCACGCCGGTGATCGCCTGGAATTGCGGCGCGCTGCCCGAGATCATTGATCAAGGCGTCACCGGCTTTGTCGTGGATTCGTTGGATGGCGCGGGCGCCGCAGTGCCGGACTTGCTGCAGCTCGACAGGCGAAAGGTGAGGGGCGTTTTCGAAAAGCGGTTTTCCGCCAGAAGAATGGCCGGCGACTATTTGGCTGCCTATGCGCGCCTGCTCGGTGTCCCGAGCGAGGCGAAGGCGTCGTGAGCAACGACGCGCTCGATCTATGGGAATGAAACGACAGGGATTTGTGACGAATGGCCCAACTCGATGAGCGCCAGCTCGATCCCGCCGTCGCGCTTGCCTCGCTCGACGCGACAGCGCCTCGTGAGCCCCACCGGCTGTTTGCGCTCAAACAGGGCGACTGCTTTGCGGTTGCCGATGCCTATGGTGATATACGCGGCGCTGGCGACGGTTTTTTCCGCGACGACACACGGGTGCTGTCCGAGTTCCGGTTGACCATCGGCGGCAGGCAGACATCGTTACTTGGCGCCTCGCTCAGCCAGGACAATGTCTTGTTCACCACCAACCTGACCAATCTGCCGATGCTCAGCGCCAGCGGTCGCGACATTCCGCAGGGCGCCATTCATGTCGAGCGCGTCAGGCTGCTCTGGCAAGACAGGCTGTTCGAACGCATCACCCTTTCCAATTACAGCCGGGAAACCTCGACGATCGGYGTTTCCCTGCACTTTGCTGCTGATTTCCGTGACATGTTCGAAGTGCGCGGCTCGACACGGCTGCGGCGCGGCATGACGCATGTGGCCGAGATGGATGCGACGTCCGTCCTGCTGCGCTACGACGGCTTGGACGGACTGGCGCGCGCATCGGCGATTTCGTTCTCGCAGGCACCGGATCAACTGACAGCCGACCGCGCCGATTTCTTGCTTGCGGTGACCAAGCGCAGCAGCAGTGTGCTCTATGTCGAGGTCGGTTCCGAGGTGGCGGATGCGCCCGATCGTGACCGTTTCCGCGCCGCAGCCGCCCGGGCCCGCTTTGGCATGCGGGCCAAGCGCCGCCATGGCGCGACGGTGCACAGTTCCGGTCGCGTCTTCAACGACTGGGTCGAGCGCGCCCGCGCCGATGTCGCGCTGCTGACCACCGAGCTTGCGACCGGACCCTATCCCTATGCCGGCATCCCCTGGTTCTCGACGGCGTTCGGCCGTGACGGCGTCATCTCGGCGCTGCAGATGCTGTGGCTCAATCCCGGCCTGGCGCGGGGGGTGCTGGCCTTCCTGGCCCAGCATCAGGCGACGGAGACGTCGCCGTTCAGCGATTCGCAGCCGGGCAAGATCATGCACGAGACCCGCAAGGGCGAGATGGCGGCGCTGCGGGAGCTTCCATTCGGCCGCTACTATGGCGGCGTCGATACGACGCCGCTCTACATCCATCTCGCCTGTGCCTATGCAGATCGTACTGGCGACATGGCGTTCATCGACAGCCTGTGGCCGTCGCTATGCGCGGCGGCCGAATGGATGGAGGAGGCGGGCCGCGAGACCGGATTCGTGACCTACCAGCGGGCTGCCGAGTCCGGCCTCGCCAACCAGGGCTGGAAGGACAGCTTCGATTCCGTCTTTCATGCCGATGGCCGTATCCCCAAGGGTCCGATCGCGCTGGTCGAGGTGCAAGGCTATGTCTTTGCCGCCTTCCGGGGGCTGGCGGCGCTTGCCCGTCGCCGTGGCGAGGACGAGAGAGCCGATCACTGGGACAGCCTCGCCGAGGCCATTCGGGCGGCGGTGGAACGCGATTTCTGGCTCGACGACCTCGGCTTCTATGCCCTTGCGATCGACGGTGCCGGCGAGCCCTGCAAGGTGCGAACCTCGAATGCGGGCCATCTCCTCCTTGTCGGGCTTCCGGAGCCGGCGCGGGCGCAAATGGTCGCCGATCAGCTGCTTTCCGCCTCCTTCCATTCCGGCTGGGGGCTGAGGACGCTTGCCGACGATGCCGTGTTCTTCAACCCGATGTCGTACCACAATGGCTCGATCTGGCCGCATGACACCGCCATGTGCGGCGCCGGGCTGGCGCGCTATGGCGAGCGCGACAGCGTGGTCCGCCTGATGAGCGGTACGTTCGAATCCGCTGTCCATTTCAACATGCGGTTGCCGGAACTGTTCTGCGGCTTTACCCGCGCGCCGGGCGAAGCACCGATCGCCTATCCCGTCGCTTGCCTGCCGCAAGCGTGGTCGGCGGGATCCGCCTTCATGCTGATGCAGGCCTGCCTCGGCCTGGAAATCGATGGCTGGGATGGCGAAATCCGCGTCACCCGTCCGAGGCTGCCGATCGGCATCGACACACTCACGCTGCGACATCTGGGCGTCGGCGAAAGGGTGGTCGATCTCACGTTCCAGCGTGTCGGCGACCGGGTCGTCGCTTTCCTGGCCGACCGGCATGAAGGCCTGGTGCCGCTCATCGTCAGAACATGATCCGATCCAGATTGGCTGGAACCGATCGCTGCCTTGTGCGTTGCACAATACAGGTCCGGGCGCCGACCAGGTTGCCGGCGGATAGTTTCTAGTCGGAAACACGAACAAAAAAGGCCGCCGAACGGCCTGAGGTGAGTTGGCATTCCAATGACAGATTATGGTGCGGACCTGCTCTGGGTTCTGATCCTCGCGAGCCTTTGTCTTTCCGCTCTTGCCGTTTTCTTCTCCATATCGCGGCAACGCCGCAGCCACCCTCCAACGGTTGCACATCCAGCCGGCGAGGACGTGGCCGCGGAAGCGGCGCGCAAGGTGATACGGGAGTTCGAAAAGAACGGCCAATCAGCCGATGCCGCCCTGGTGACGTGGTCGCCCGAGACATTGCGCAAGATCCTGGCTGACGATCTGCCCGATGCGCAGGTCATCGTGGTCTCCAACCGCGAACCATACATCCACAACGTCAGAGGCAATGGCGTCGAACTGCTCGTGCCGGCCAGCGGGCTGGTTTCGGCGCTGGAGCCGATCACCCGCGCCTGCGCCGGCACCTGGATAGCCTATGGCGGAGGCACCGCGGACCGTCTCATGGTCGACGAGGACGACCGGGTCCAGGTGCCACCCGGCAATCCGTCCTACACGCTGCGCCGGGTCTGGCTGACGGAGGAGGAGCATCAGGGCTACTATCTCGGCTTTGCCAATGAGGGCCTGTGGCCGCTTTGCCATATCGCCTTCACCCGGCCGATCTTTCGCGCCTCGGACTGGGAGGCCTATGAAGCCGTAAACCGGAAGTTCGCCGATACGGTGGTGGCCGAAGCACGCAACGAGCGGCCGATCGTGCTGGTCCAGGACTATCACTTCGCGCTGCTGCCGCGGATGATCCGCGAGCGCCTGCCCGAGGCTATCGTCATCACCTTCTGGCACATCCCGTGGCCGAACTCGGAAGTCTACAGCATCTGTCCATGGCGTGAGCGCATCCTCGAAGGACTACTCGGCAGCTCGATCATCGGTTTCCACACCCAGTTCCATGCCAACAATTTCACCGAGAGTGTCGATCGCTTCCTGGAAAGCCGTATCGAGCGGGCGGATGCGGCCATCTCCTATGGCGGGCAGACGACGCTGGTGCACGCCTATCCCATCTCGATAGAGTGGCCGGCGGACCTTCTGGCAAGATTGCCTGATGTCGATGACTGCCGCGCCCGCCTGCGCGCCAGGTTCGCATTGAAAGCGGATGTGAAGCTGGGCGTCGGCGTCGAACGTCTCGACTACACCAAGGGTATTCTGGATCGCCTCCAAGCGCTGGACGAATTGTTCAGGCGATACCCGGAATGGATCGGAAAGGTGGTCGTCCTGCAGATCGCGGCACCGAGCCGCGGCACGCTCCCGGCCTACAGGCAGCTCTACGACGAATGCCACCGTTATGCTGAAGAGCTCAACGAGCGCTATGGCAGCGACGGCTACAGGCCGGTGATCATGGTGGCCGAACATCACACGCAGGAACAGGTCTATGAGATCTATCGTGCCGCCGACATCTGCATGGTCACCAGCCTGCATGACGGCATGAACCTGGTCGCAAAGGAATTCGTTGCGGCGCGCAACGACGAACAGGGCGTCTTGATGCTCAGCACATTCGCCGGTGCCTCGCGCGAATTGCTGGAGGCGCTGATCGTCAACCCCTACGATGCCGCCATGATGAGCGAGGCTCTGCTGCAGGCGCTGACGATGACGCCGGATGAGCAGCGCGAGCGCATGCGGCCGATGCGGCAGATGGTCCGCGACAACAACGTCTATCGCTGGGCCGGCAGCATGCTTCTAGATGCGGCACGCTTGCGCAAGCGCGGTGACGTCGATCGGGCAACCGGCACTGGCGACCGACAGCCTCCGAGCGCCGACAATGTCGTTTCCATGTTCGAGCGCAAACGGCTGGCAATGTCATGAGCGAGACTCTGCGAAAGCCACAGACTGTGCTGGCCGGCGAATGGGCGCTGTTCCTCGACATTGACGGCACCCTGCTGGAACATGCGGAACACCCGGACGCCGTCTCGGTCAGCGCCGACCTTCGCTCTTTGCTGCAAGGCCTGGATCACAAGTTAAACGGGGCATTGGCTGTTATCACGGGCCGCTCGGTTGCGGCAGTGGATGAGCTTTTTCAGCCTTTGAAGCTGCGCGCGGCCGGGCTTTATGGCCTGGAACACAGGCTCCTGCCGGATGACCAAGTCGAAGTCGCTGGAGAGCCGGCGGATATTGCGGCCCTTGCCGACGAGATTGAGGCCGAGCTCGGTCGTGGGCAAGCCTATATCGAACGCAAGGGCCGGGTGCTGGCCATCCATACGCGCGCTGCCCCGCATTTGCTTCCGCGCGCGACGCAGCTTGTCGAGCAGGCGCTGGCCAGCCTGCCCGAGGGCTACCGGGTGGTTGCCGGCAATGCCGGCGTGGAACTGTTGCCGCTCGAGGCAGCCAAGGGTGCCGCGATCCGGCGGTTCATGGGCATAGCGCCCTTCACAGGCCGCCGCCCGGTCTTCCTGGGCGACGACACGCCAGACGAAAACGGCTTCGAAGCCGTCAACGATGCCGGCGGCATATCGATACGGGTCAAACCACCCGCGCATACCGCCGCACGGTACGGCCTTGACGGCGTTGCAGAAACGCTCGCCTGGCTGAGGGGTCAACTTTAGATCCAGCCGAGGGGCGCAACCGGGGCTTGGGGCGATGTGGATCAAGCCGCAAATCGGAGGCCGCCATCGCAGGTCAGCACCTGACCGGTCATGAAGCCGTTGGAGACGAGAAAGGCAATTGCGTCGGCGACGTCGTCGGCGCGGCCGATGCGGCCGACCGGGGTCTTGCCGGCATATTCGGCAAAGAGCGCCTGCCGCTGCTCCTCGGCCAGAAAATCCCACCAGGGCGTGTCGATAACGCCGGGCGCCACGACATTGACGCGCAGCGGCCTCAGCTCCACCGCCAGGATCGGCACGACGGTCAAAAGCATGCCGTTGATGGCGGCGATGCCGGCGACGCCCGGCGTCGCGAGCTGAGCCGATACTGCCGAGATGAAGGTGGCCGATCCACCCTTGTTCAGCGTCGGCAAGGCGGCCTGCAGGCATGACAGTTGCGGGCGGACTTTCTCGTCGACGCCGCTGCCGATATCGGTCAGGTCAAGCGTCTGGAAGGGGCCAAGGCCCTTGCCGCCGCTGGCCGCCAGGACCAAGGTGGTCGAAGGGGCCGAGGCGTTCGAAGAACTGGCTGACTTCGTCCGGCTTCGAGGCATCGAACGCAGCCTTCTCGACGGCCCCGCCGAGGCTCTTCCACGCGCCGTTGAGCCTATCCTGGTTGCGCCCGGTGATGGTCACCTTCATGCCGGGGCCAATCAGCTTGCGCGCCGTCGCCAGACCGATGCCGGACGAGCCGCCGATGACGACGGTGTGCTGGATTGTCGTGGTCATGAATGCTGTTCCTTCGATGTTGGGGAGGCGAGGCCGACGAGGTCGAGGCTCAAAGCTCGCAATTGTTGTCTAGCCTTGGCGTCGTAGGCCTGGGCGTCGGCGCGGGATTCCCGCAGGCCGTCGAAATAGAGGCCGCTGCGTCCGTCCAGCGCCGATGAAGTCGCAAGATTGAGGATAGCGTCGGCACCGGTTTCGACCGAACTCCATGGGGTGACGCCTGCCTGGCGGACCATGGTGGTGTCCATGTAGCTGGCCGGATGCAGCGCGTTCACGGTAACGCCTGTCCCTTTCAGCTCCTGCGCAAGGTCGACTGTGAACAGGATCTGCGCCAGCTTGCTCTGGCAATAGGCGCGCACGCCGTCGTAGCTGCGGGTCAGCATGACATCGCCGAAGTCGATCGCCTGCTGTCCAGCCGAGGCAACGTTGACGATGCGCGCCGGAGCGCTTGCTTTCAGCAATGGCAGAAGTTCCGATGTCAGCAGGAAGCCGGCGAGATAGTTGACGGCAAAGCGCAGTTCGTAGCCGTCGGCGCTGATCTGCCTTTTGGCACCTTGGCCGGCAGTGCCGATGCCGGCATTGTTGATGAGGATGTCGAGGCGGTCCGTCCTGGCGCGCACGGCCTCGGCGAGGCGGCGCACCTCGGTCAGGGAGGAGAGGTCGGCGACCAGCAGCTCGGCCTTGCCGCCGGCGGCTTCGATGTCGGCGACGGTCGTCTTACCGCGCGTCGCATCGCGACCATGCACCAGCACACGGGCACCATCAGCGCCGAGCCTTTGCGCGACGACACGGCCGACGCCGTCGGTCGACCCGGTGACGAGGATTGTCTTGTCTTTGAGTTCCATGTTCGGAGCCTCCCTTCTGTTGCTCTGAACGGAAGATGGGACAGCCAGCGCGCGTCAAACAGTTCAAACTTTATCCTGGTATCAATACTGCTATATTAGCCTCATGGAATCCCAACCTCACTCTGCTCCCACGCACTCCGCCGAAGACAGCCGCCGGCGCGAGCTGGGCGCTTTCCTGCGCTCGCGCCGCGAAAGGCTGACGCCATCGGCCACAGGCATTGCCACCGGCCTCAGGCGGCGCACGCCCGGGCTGCGGCGCGAGGAGGTGGCGATGATCGCCGGCGTCGGCACGACCTGGTACACATGGCTGGAACAGGGGCGGGACGTCAGGCCCTCGGTCGAAGTGCTGACGGTGCTTGCCGAGGCGCTGCGCCTCGATGCCGCCGAAAAGCAGCATCTGTTCATCCTCGCCGGCCGCCAGCAGCCGGAGCGTCGCGCCGTGGCGCCGGAAAAGGTCGACGGCCCCTTGCTGCACATGCTGCAGAGCCTGGTGCTGCAGCCGGCCTATGTCGTCGGCCGGCGCTGGGACGTGCTGGCCTGGAACCCGGCGGCGGTGGCGGTGTTCGGCGACTATGGTCTGCTGGAGGGTGATGCCCGCAACATCGTCCACATGGTCTTCACCAATCCGCACCACCGGCGGCTGCTGGTCGACTGGGAGCAACTGGCGCGCATGGTGCTGGCCTCGTTCCGGGCCGCAAGCGCCAGATATGTCGGCGATCCGGATTTCGAGCGGCTGATCGAGTTGATGACGCGCTCAAGCCCGGAGTTTCGCGCCTGGTGGCCGCAGCGCGACGTGGCGCACCGATTGTCGGGGGTGAAGCATGTCAGGCATCCGAGCGCTGGCGGCATGACGTTCGAGCATATGACCTTGTCGGTGGGCGACGGCTCCGACATGAAGCTGATCGTCTACACGCCGCTTGCCGAGCAGAACTCGATCGCAAAGCTGCAGACATTGCTGGATGCGCTGCCGGCCGAACGGCGCAGCGCCTGATAGCCGCCGAACGTTAGTTTTTCGGCTTCAGCCCGTCGAGGAACAATTGCTCCAGATAACGGGCGGCATCCTCGAAACGGCCATCGCCGCCGCGGTCGGGGCCGAGCACGGCTCGGACCTGGACGTCGAAATCGGCATAGTGCTGCGTCGTTGCCCAGATCGAGAAGATCAGATGCCAGGGGTCGGTCCTGGCGATCTTGCCGGCGCGCATCCAGCTCTTGATGACGGCGGCCTTTTCATCGACCAGCGTTTTCAGTTCACCCGCCAGCAGCGGCATGATGCGCGGCGCCCCTTGCAGGATCTCGTTGGCGAACAGCCGGCTCTCGCGCGGAAAATCGCGTGCCATTTCGAGCTTGCGCCTGATGTAGTTGCGCAATTCGGTCATGGGATCGCCGATGTCGTCCAGCTCTCGCAGCGGCGCCAGCCAGGTGTCGAGCAGGCGCTGCATCAACGTCTCGTGGATGTCCTCCTTGCGGCGGAAATAATAAAGCAGGTTCGGCTTCGACATGCCGGCGGCTTCGGCTATCTGGTCGATGGTCGAGCCGCGAAAGCCGTTGGTGGAGAAAACCTCGAGCGCCGCCTCCAGGATGAGTTCGCGCTTTTCCTGCTGGATGCGGGTGCGGCGAGGGGCGTCCGTGCTGGTGGTCACCGTTGCCAGCCCTCGCTTTGCCAAACCTCGCGTTCAAGGTCATCTGGACCAATTCTCTGGACCAGTTTTTCCTTGGCCTGTGGAACGCACTTCAGGTGCCGCATTTCCGCTAGTAATCCCT
>NZ_JBFULQ010000217.1:0-8915 GCF_054049815.1 Mesorhizobium sp. P5_C1
TCACCATTCTGGGCGTCGTTGATTGCAACACCCATCAATCGGCGAACATCGACCGGAAACTCGCGCAGGTCGGCCTTCGACGACCCCATCCATACTGCGGGCTTTTGGTTTTTCATTCCCCTTGCCTTATAGCATACAGACTATAATTTTCAACGACGAATCCTGACACCGACTAGCCGCTGAAAATAGTTGATTCAGGTGAAAGCAGCCGTTTTTCCCAAGTGATCATAGAAACTTGTGAAAGGCGTGGTCCTTCATGTAGCCACGGATCTTAAATTGCGAATTTCGCGCCAGATCTGTCCCGTGGTTGCCGCAGCATGACTCAACGTGGTTCCCGTGAAACGACGCCACCCTGCGGCTGTCTAGTCCTCTTCTGCCAAACTCGACAGGTCGGCAAGGCGTGATCTATGACAACAACATATCATTCCAACGCTTTGATATATTTTGACATATCGATGCTTGCAGAATCTTCAGTCCGCCCGTCCATTTAGCCCACGGGCGTGCCGGGCTGGAGTGTGTCCAGGCGGCCATCGATGTCCTCGGAGATTTCCTGTCGAAGCTTTGGCCCTTTCGCCAGGCGCCGGCCGAGTGCGGTGACGAAGGCATCATAGCGCTCGCCAGCCTTGGCGTGGGCAGCCTGCGCCGCGGGCTCGGGCAACGCTGGTGTTGTCGCCAGCCAGAAGCGGACGAAAACGGCGAGCGTCTCCAAGGCAATTCCAAGATCGCGCTCCTGGCGTGCCGTACGGCGATCGAGTTGATCGAGCCGCTTGGTGATCGCCGCCTCCTGTCGCTCGGCGGCATCGGGCGAGAGGAACGATTCGATGGCCGCCTCGGCGACAAGCGACCGTGAAAGATCTCGGCGTGCCGCATGTTCGGCCAGCCTGCTCATCGCCTTAGGATCGAGATACACGGACAGGCGTTGCTTGCGGGGAGCCTTTGCCATCGGAGCCTCACATATCCACGCCGTCGCCGGGGTCGAGCGACGCCTGCCGCGCAATGCCTTGCATGAGGCGCGTCAATCGACGATTGCGGGCAACATCGTCGTCCACGTCGTCCAGGTGATCGATCTCGAATTCGTTCTGGGTCGATGGCTTCACGACCGGCTCGACGCGACTGAGCTCGGGTTGCCGACGACGCTCGGATTCGGTCAGGTCCTGCTCCTCGGCGGCGAGCGATGATGTGGCTTCGGCAATCGGGGGACGGGAAGGTAAAGGCAGTCTGGTCCAGTCGTCCGGTCTCCCCTCCACAGCCGCCACCAACGCCGGAGGTGGCAAGATACGCTCGTTGAAGCGTGCATCCTCATGATAGCGCGCCTTTTTGGCGCGGATCGGCGGCGCACCCGAGACCATGACAATCTCGTCGGTGGCCGGCAGTTGCATCACTTCACCAGGCGTGAGCAGCGGGCGAGCCGTCTCCGAGCGGGAAACCATGAGATGACCAAGCCATGGCGACAGCCGGTGGCCGGCATAGTTCCTCATGGCCCTCATCTCGGTCGCTGTTCCGAGCGCATCGGACACGCGCTTGGCGGTGCGCTCGTCGTTGGTGGCAAAGCTTACCCGGACGTGGCAGTTGTCGAGGATTGAGTTGTTGGCGCCGTACGCCCTCTCGATCTGATTGAGGGATTGAGCGATCAGGAAGCTCTTCAGCCCGTAGCCGGCCATGAAGGCGAGCGCCGACTCGAAGAAGTCGAGACGGCCAAGCGCCGGGAACTCGTCGAGCATCAGGAGCAGCCGATGCCCCTGCGCCCTCACCTGGAGATCTTCCGTCAGGCGGCGACCGATCTGATTGAGGATCAGGCGAATAAGCGGCTTCGTCCGGTTGATGTCGGACGGCGGCACGACGAGGTAGAGTGTCGTCGGACGCTTGTCGTCGACGAGGTCGGTGATGCGCCAGTCGCAGCGGCGGGTCACCTCTGCCACCACAGGATCGCGATAGAGGCCAAGGAACGACATGGCGGTCGAGAGCACGCCAGAGCGCTCGTTGTCGGATTTGTTCAAGAGTTCTCGGGCGGCGCTGGCGATGACCGGATGCGCACCGCCCTCACCCAGATGCGCCGTTTTCATCATCGCGGACAGCGTCGATTCGATCGGGCGCTTTGGATCGGAGAGGAAGCCGGCGACGCCGGCAAGCGTCTTGTCCGGCTCGGCGTAGAGGACATGCAGGATCGCTCCGACCAGAAGGGCATGGCTGGTTTTCTCCCAATGGTTTCGCCGCTCGAGCGAGCCTTCGGGATCGACCAGGATGTCAGCGATGTTTTGCACGTCGCGGACTTCCCATTCGCCGCGGCGCACCTCGAGCAGCGGATTGTAGGAGGAGGATTTCGGATTGGTCGGATCAAACAGCAGGACGCGGCCATGCCTGGCGCGGAAGCCCGCGGTGAGCTGCCAGTTCTCGCCCTTGATGTCGTGGACGACGGCTGAGCTCGGCCAGGTCAGCAGCGACGGGACGACAAGGCCGACGCCCTTGCCCGAACGTGTGGGCGCGAAGCACAACACGTGCTCCGGTCCGTCGTGGCGCAGATAGGCACCGTCATATCGCCCAAGCACCACGCCATCGGAGCCGAGAAGGCCAGTTGCCTTGACCTCCTGCTTGTCGGCCCAGCGGGCGGAGCCGTAGGTCTCGACCTTCTTGGCCTCACGCGCTCGCCAGACCGACATGCCTATGGCGACGACGACGCAGGCGAAACCGCCCGACGCCGCGATAAAGGCTCCCTCCACGAAGATCGACGGCGCGTAGGCATCGAAGCCATACCACCACCAGAAGAAGGACGGCGGAAGGTAAAAGGGAAAGCCCAGGACATGGAACCATGGCCTGCCGAGCTCGGGCTGGAATGCCAGGCGCCAGGCCACCCACTCCGTCGCGCCCCAGGTCGTGAACAGTACGATCGCCAACACAGCGAGGATCTGGCCCCAGAGTATCTTGGTGGCGGACATGGAAGCGGTCCTTTCTTCAACATGAGGTTAGAGGCCGAGGCCTCGCTTGCGGCCAAAACTCCAGTCGATGCCGTCGTCATTGCGAGCGACGCCAGAGACGTGGCGGCCAAGATGCTTTTCCAGGGATGGCGTCCAAGGCACCAGTTGGAAACCGAGGCCATCATCGATCATGGCGAAACGGCCCGACGCGAGTATGAAACGTTGCCGGTAGGAACCGGTGACGTAGTCGCCGCCGCGGGCGCGATTGAAGGGCTGGCCGGTCTCAGCGGAGATTTTTTGCCCGAGCGCCTCCAGCTCGCGGCGACGCAGCGTGTCGATCAGGTTGGGCGTGAAGCTGACGCGTTGGCCATGCCGCTCGCCGAGGCCCTCTTCGACGAGATGGTCGGCGCGGCGCCGCATTGCCTGCCGCACCTCGGCGCCGAACCCGCCTTCCGAGAGTGCAATCGGTTGGCGGGCGATATTCTGGCGGTCAAGCCAGGTTGCGCCGGCGGCGGTCGTTTGCTGCTCAATGTCGAGGTCGGAACGGACAGCAAGTGCTGCGCGCCCATGTCCCTGCGCGTCATGGAACTTGCGCAGTTCGACGATCGAACCCGGAGCGCTGTCGCCCGCTGCATCCAGATCGGATAGCTTGATGTGATGGGTGCGGCCGTCGGTGCCATCGACCACGGCGTAGGCGCTGCCCTTCAGCTCATCATCGAGACCGCGGTCGACCAGCCGACCGACGATCGGCGTGTCGAGACGCTCCGCTGCCAGCACATAACTCGCCGCGCCGCGCTCGATACCCTGTTCGGTCAGGGCGCGGTGCATCCGCTTGATGATATCGCCGCGTTCGCCAAGCTCGCGCAGCGTCGCCTCGGCCTTGTCGTCGATGATCCACTGGCCCGGCCCGACCTGTTCGGCAAGGCCAAGGGTTTCGAGCTTGCGCACCCGCCCGACTTTCAGCACCTGATACTCGTCGGACTGGGCGTTCGCGGCGGTGGCAAGGTCGATGACGCCTCGGTCGCGCCCGTCGCGAACAAGCTGCCGGTCAAGCTGGGTCCAGCGCTCGGCTTCGACCTGGCGCTGCAGATTGCGATGGATGTCGAGATCGCTGCGCGGGCCGAGCTCCTGGGTAACAAGATCGGCCGCACGGGCGCGCATCCCCTCCTTGATGTAGTCGCGCGAGATCACGAGATCCTGCCCGTCATCGGCGTGGCCGCGCAGGATGATGTGGAGGTGGGGGTTGTCGGTGTTCCAGTGATCGACGCCCGCCCAATCGAGCTTCGTGCCGAGGTCCTTTTCCATCTGGCCCATCAGGTCGCGGGCGAAAGATTTGAGATCCGCCATGTCGACGGCGTCTTCCGGCGAGACAATGAAGCGGAAGTGGTGCCGATCGTCGCCGCACCGCTCGGCAAAAGCACCGCCATCCACCTCCCCGCCTTCCGGCCCGAACAGCCTTGCCTTCTCCCCGTCAAGGGTGACGCCTTCGCGACGCAGATAGGCGAGATGGGCGGCAAGCGGGGCGCTGCGCGCGTGATGGCGCACAAGGCGTGTCTTGATGATCACGGCTCGCGAGCGGCCGGTGAGGAGACGATTGGCGCGCACGCTCGCCGAGCGGCCACGCCCGAAGCTCGAGCGATTGCCCGGACTGATCCGGCCGGAGCGAGAGATATGGGCACCGGCCTTCTGGGCGGCGGCAAGCGCCTGCGCGATGAAGGGCCTGGCCCGCTGGGCGCTGGGCGAGCGGATGCGGCCGGGCCGGATTCGGAAACCATCCTCACCGTTCATGGCGAAGATCCGCACATCGTGTCAAGCCACGGAAATCACAGGCAAATCGGTGTTCTGGCGCAGTGCGCCAAATCTTCGCACCTCGTGGAAATACTGCATAACCTATTGAAATAACACAACCGACCGACGCCGCACCTCGCGGCCTTTTATCTCGCCATCTTCCGGTTGTTCTGCCCACATTCCGCCTCCATCCACGCCACGGTGCGCTGGAGCTTGCGGTTGTGCGAAAACGCCCATGCGCGCTCATGGCTGGATCCCTTCGCCCGCTCGCGCCACGAAGAGGCCTCCGGACAGCGGCACGATGGCGGAGACATCGCGCACGCTGGGCGCGGAGCTCACGTCATTTTCTGGGCGCTCGGTCGGCACGAGAGCGACAGCTTGTATGCGATCCGACTGACCCACGAAGAGCGAGCCGTGCTTCCAGGGAATGGCCTCGACAGACGCGACTGCGAAAGGGCGCATACCCTCGCTTTCACCGATCAGTGGGGCAAGTGCTGCGACATAGGCGCGGGTCTCGGCCGGTAACGGACGCCCGGCGAGGTAGGCTTGGTAGCGTGCAGGTCCCGCGTTGTAGGCGGCCAGAAACCCCGGCGAGCCGAAGCGATCGTGCAGTTCGCGCAAATACGCCGTTCCGGCCAGGATGTTGTCACGGGGATCGAATGGATCGTGGCCGAGCGACCAGCGGGCACGCAGATCATCCCATGTGCCGGGCATGATCTGCATCAAGCCGCGGGCGCCGGCGCTGGAGACGGCGCGCACGTCGCCCGCACTCTCCTTGCGCATGACGGCGCGTATCAACGCAGTCGGAACGCCGAAGCGATGCGAGGCTTCGATGACGTGCGCGCCAAAAGGATCGCGCTGCGACGATCGTGTGAGAGGTGTTTCCTGCGCCAAGGTCGCCACCGGCATGACGGTCGAAACGGACAGGCCGCAAAGGAGGAGCAGAGCCATGCGCCGGGCAGCGCGAAGCGGCCCAGGCGCACCGCGATGGCTCGTCGACGGACGGCGAGCGCGCATCGTTCAATCCTTCTCGCTGCGGTCGCGCGGACGCGCCCAGTGCAGCGACCAGGACGTCTTGTCGTCGCCATTGCGAAAGAGGTTCGCGCGTATCGGCTGCGCGAGGGCCGGGTCGTCGAGCTGGATCGAGACGTAGTCTCCGGCCTTTTCGCTGGAGCGTTTCCAGCCGGCGCCAATCTCGGGGCCGTCCTCGCTTCCAGCGTGAACGCGGTATTCAGGCGCATTTTCGGTTTCGCTCGCCTCTGCCGCCACGATTGCGATATCCAGGTTGAGGCTGAGCGTGTGGATGCGCCCGCTATAGCCAGTCTTCTGGCGCGTAAATTCCCCGATCCGTTGCATGTCAGGCTCCTGTTTTTCAGTGGTGCGGTGATGAAGGCTGGCGGCGCGACGCGCGCCGCCGGTCGCGCGCTCACCGCGTTGACGCGCGCCATTCGAAGCGGCCATCGCCGGTTTCGTCCGTCCACAGCGGGACGGCGCGGCCGATGATCTGGCTGGTGGAGAGGAGGCCGAAGTAACGGCCGTCGAGGCTGTCGCGGACCTGCCGGTTCATCAGGAAGACTTCGCCGGCGGGGATGCGGCGGCAGCCCTGCCAGACAGGCAGGTCACGGCCTGTCCGATCACGCTTGAGCGCCATGCCCGCCTCGACGCCATCGACGGTGATGGTGAGGTTCGAGCGACAGACATGTTGCCCGGCAACGCCAAGGATGCGCTTCATGAGTGGCACGCCCCTCGGCAGATAGCCGCGATCAGCGAGGAACGCGGCAAGTGGCTCGGGCGCGTCGACGGCCACAAGATCGGTGACCTCGAAAGGTCCGTCGACGTCGATCGCGTAGAAGCCGATCGGTGCGCTGGCTGACGCATTCCAGATGAGCTTCGTGGGCATCGAAGTGAGGCCGGGATAGCCGACGCCCATGGTTGCGAGAACGCTAGCGAGGATGATCCCGGCGCGCGTCACGGCTCGGTCCTCTTGCGCAGCAGGAAGGCGCGATGTTGGTCGAGTGTGTAGCTGCGCGGCGCGTGGCCGGCGGTTATCCGGTTGTGGATGTGCCGCCAATGATCGGGCGACACCAACTCAGGCTCGATGTCGAGGCGCTGGATGGCGTCGATCGCCTGCAGCACGCGTTCCACCTTGGGCCAGCTCTCGACCTTCAGAAGGATGTCGCCGCCGGGGCGCACGAAGGGCAGTGTCTGATAGGCTTCGCCACGCGCGACCGCACGCACGATATCGATGCGTGAGATGATCGTTCCGAAGTCGTTCGCCGCCCAGCGCACAAAGGCGAAGACCGCGCCGGGGCGATAGGACAGAATGCGCCGGCGACGATCAACGATCTGTTCCTGGGCGTGGGTGCCGAACCGTATCCAGTTCTCTTGCCTCTTCTCAACCCAGGTCAGTTCGACATGGACGAGTTCGTCGCGAGCGTGGTGCGTGGCGGCGCTCATCGGGTGGCTCCCGAGCGCGGATCAAGAGGCGGATTCGGGACTTCGGAGACGCTGGTTGCCGTGCTGCTGCCGTCAGAGACCGATGGCGCATTCGAGGTCTTGTCGGCGTCTATGCTGAGTGCATCGCTGGTTCGCCGGATGAGCCTTTGCACATCACGAGCGCGCTCTTCAAAGTTAGACTCTGGGTTAGACTCTAAGTTAAGGGCGCGATTTCGGCTTTGCTTTCCAAGGGTTAGGCCCCGTTTGGGTTCCTGATAGCACGTGCCTGCGGTTCCCGATGGCACGATAGGTCCGGTTCCCGATAGCACGAGGCTGTCCACAGGCCTTCCACCGGAGGCGATCCGCTCGAAGGCGAGCAGCGTCCGGCCGCCCATCTCCACTTCGAGGAAGAGCGTGTAGCCGGGCAGCGGCTGGCGGCGGATGATGTCGCGCAGCTCGAAGGCAAAGCGCTTGTGGGGCGACAGGCTGCCGGATTTCTGGTGAAGGTGACGGAAGTCGAAGCGCCAGCCGTCGCGCTGGCGTCCGCCATGCTTGCGCACCAGCCGATAGAGCCAGCGCTCCAGCCCGCCAGTCAGTTCGAAATAGGCGCGATCGATCGTCAGCACGAGCGCGTCATCGAGGACTGCCTGGTAGAACCAGTCGGGGACGATCAACTCGATCCCCGCGGGTTTGCCATGGCGATCGATGCGCTCCTGCCACTCATTGATCCATGAGAACCGGTGACGCCTGCCCTCGGCGGGCTGACGGATGGTCGTCGAGACGGTGGTCGACTGCAGCCGGTCAAGCGCCGCCTTCAGGCGTTGATAGTCGCGCAGGCTCTTGCCGCGGCCGACGAAGGTGAGAATCTCATAGGGCGTGGCGGCCATCAGGCGCGAGGTACGAAGCCCGGTGTCGCGCGCCTCGACGATCTGGCTCGCGGCCCAGATCAGGATGTCAGCGTCCCAGATGGTCGCCATCCCATGATCGGGTACGGCTTCGACCCGGATCGTGACGTTGCCCGCGGCAAAATCGATCGGGGTGACGCGATGGGTCTTGGAAAGGGAGAAGAACGGATAGGCCATGAGATCCTGCGCGTCTCGTGGAGCGAAGTCGCCAGGCAGCGCCCGGAACAGGTCGAGTTGCCCGCGCTCCGAAAGGGATTGGTTTCGCGCCACCATWTGAAATCCGCGCGCGGTCAGCGTGCGTATCGTCCGCCGTGCGCCGGCGGCATCGATGTGTGACGCTTGGCCGGCAGGACCGATCCACGCGGGTCGGATGTAGAGGTGACGGCACCGCGTTCGGCCCAAGCCTGAAGATCGTCGACGGCATAGACGACACGGCCGCCGAGCTTGCGGTAGGAAGGACCAGTGCCATAGGTACGGTGCTTTTCGAGCGTGCGGGCGGACAGGCTGAGGAAATCCGCGGCTTCCTTGGTGCGCAGGAAGCGCGGCGGCAAAACGGCGATATCGGGTCGCATGGGTCGGACCTCCGTGGGGTTTTTGGCAGCCGCTGGCGTTCAGCGGTGGACGGGGACCACGGTGGCGGAGAATGAGCTTCGCAAGGGATGGGGAAGTTGAGGGAGGCTAAAATCCCACCCCCCTGTCCAGGGCCAGACCCGCTATGGTCGACGGCGATGACGCAGGATCTGCAAATAGCCGCCGCCGATCATGGCGGTGGCGCCTTCGACGAGGCCGATCACCGCATCGCGCAGCGCGGAGGTTTTCCAAGGATCGGCGGCGACGCGGTTAAACCCGTAAAGGGCGATCGCAATGTCGCGGT
>NZ_JBFULQ010000218.1:0-8912 GCF_054049815.1 Mesorhizobium sp. P5_C1
CTTCTCCCCGTCGCTATACGGCGAGAAGGTGCCGGCAGGCGGATGAGGGGCAGCGCGGCGTTGCAGGCCCTGCACTTCACGCTTCCAACAATTCCGCATTCTCCATGAACCATTCCCTCCCGGCCAACGACACATGGCCGTGGATAGAAACCAACCATGGAGACTTCCGATGACTGCACTTTTGCGAAATACCCTTCTCGCCGCCGTCGCGGTATCGGCGCTGGCCGGATCCGCTTTGGCAGATCAGACCATTCCAGGCTGCGCCAAGACATCGACCAATGACCTGTGGGGCGGGCGCTGTTGCAGCAATGGCGACTCGAACTGTCTGGGCGGTGGAAACGGTGGTCGAGGCCACAATGACAATGGCGGCCGGGGAGATAAGGGCGGCGCGGCCGGCAAGAAATGATCTCGACGCAGCGGACCGCCGGCGGGCAGCTCTTCAGGCAGAAGCGGACGCGCGTGTAAAACTCGCGGCTCCGGCCTCGCTACGGTTGCCGGCCCAGTGCCGCGCGGATCGAGGCGGTAATGCGGCGCAGTTCCGCTTCGTCGAGTTTCTCGATGTTCTCGGCCAAGAGATTGGCAAGCTCGGTGGCGGCGGGACTGAGGCCTGACGTGTCGAGCTTCACGCGCGGATGCGAGGCTTCGGCCAGCCGGGCCAGTTCCTCGGCATCGTCCCAGATGACGTTGAAATAGCCGATGATCTTCTGGATCAGCGTCCAGGTCGGCGCGCCGCGCCTGCCATGCTCCAGCGCCGACAGATAGGCGGCGCTGACGCCGATCGCGGCCGCCATATCTTTCTGGCTGACACCGCGCTCGCTTCGGAGCGCCCGCAGCTTCTCGCCGAACGGCGTCATGCCCGCGTCTTCATGCGCGGTGCCGCCGCAGCCGGATATAGAGCGCGCCGGAGCCGCCATGATTGCGGGCGGCATGGTCGTGGCTGGAGACCAGCGGCCGGAAGGCGGGCGTCGACAGCCAGGCGGGCACGGCGCGCCGCAGCACCCCGTCGCCGCCGGAGGACGAACCCTTGCCTGTGATGACCAGCACGTAGCGAATGCCGCCGGCATGCGCCCGGTGCAGGAACGAGAACAGCAGCGAATAGGCCTCGTCCTGGGTCAGGCCGTGCAGATCGACGCGGCCTTCGATCGGCAGCCGTCCCTTCGACAGCTTGTCCAGCGTCGGTTCGTCGAGTGCGTGCGCGACATGCTGCGTCTTCGGCTTTGCCGCGCCTGCCTGGTTGGCAACGGGCTGGGCCGCTTGCGTCTGCATCGGCTTGGCCTCGGCCGGGATATCGGGGATGTCGATGGCCATCCTGCCCTTGAGCGGTTTGGCCGTGCGCGCCACCAGGTTCCACAGCACCCGGTCGTCCTCGCTGAGCTCGGCTTCGCTCGGTCTGGCTCGCCGCCGGGTCATCGATTCGCACCCGGAACGAGAGCACGCGGGATCAGCGCATGAAAATCGGCCGCGTTGCGCACCACGCCAGCGATCTCGCCTGCCGCATCGCCCGAGCCGGCGAACAGGTCGCCGCGCGCCGGCCCGGTGATGGCGGAGCCGGTGTCCTGCGCGATCATCAGGCGCCGGAACGGTTTTGCGTCGAAAGCTGTCAGCGACGGCGCATCGATGTGGAACGGCGTGCCGAATGTGTGCAGTAGGCGGTCGACGGCGATGGAGCGGCCCGGCGTCAGCGGCACCTTGGCGGCGGCGATCGGGCCAAGGGCGGCGTCCTCGACATCGGCCTCTCGGAAGAAGATGTAGGAGCGGTTTTGCCAAAGGATCTCGTCGACGCGGTCCGGGTGCGCCTTGAACCAGGCGCGGATCGACTGCATCGTCACCTTTTCCAGCGGGATCTCGCCAATTTCGCTGAGGATTTTACCGGGCCCGGTGAAGCGTTGGCCGGATTTGGCGGCGTAGGTGACGCGGCGGAGCCTGCCGTCGGTCATGTTCAGTCTGGCCGCGCCCTGCACATGGATGAAGAAGGCATCGACCTTGTCGGCCAGCCAGGCGATTTCCAGCCTCTTGCCGTCAAGCGCGCCACGCTCGATGGCGCCGCGGTCGGGATATTCGACCGGTCCATGCGGCGTGTGGCGGGCAAAGGCGAGGTAGGGGTCCATGCTGGGCGGCCGATTGGCCTCGTCGATATCGACGAGATCGGCCGGGCGCGACAGCAGCGGCACGCAAAACCGGTCCGTTCGCACCGGCGATGCCTCGACTTGCGGTTCGTAGAAGCCGGTGACGAGACCGGAGCCGCCATTCTCGGCGCGGATATTCATCGGGATGAAATGACGCTCGAAAAAGTCGCGGGCCTGCGACCGATTCGCCGGCGAAACGATGCGGGCCTCGGCGTAGGGTTCGGCAAAGGCGTTGAAGTCGACACCAAGCGAACCGCTGCGATAGGGCTTGATCAGGACATGGAAAGCGGAACGGCGAAAGGCCGCGAAGGCAGAGAGATGGTCGTCCTCATCCCAGCCGGGCAAGGCGCCGAAGGATTTCCCGACAAAAAGAGGCGATAGCGACACCGGAGCCTCGCCACTTCTACCGGATTCAGTCTTCTTCCTCGGTGGCGACGAGCTTCCAGTTCGGATCGCGTGAGCGCGTGTCGCGGGCGAAGGTCCAGACGTCCTTGACCTCGGCGACGGTTTCCGGGTCGCCGTCGATGACGGCGCCGGCCTTGTCGCGGGTCGCCGAAATCAGCTCGCTGATGATACGCAGCGTGACATGCGYCTCGCCACCCTTCATCTCGGCCGAGACGATGTCGGCTTTGTCGATGCCGACGAAGGAGGACTGGATCTTTTCCGATTTGGCCTCGCGCTCGCCGATGGCGGCGACAAAGCCATCATAAACCTCGCGCGACAACAGGTTCTTCAGCGTTTTGCGGTCACCGTCGGCATAGGCCATGACGATCATCTCGTAAGCCATCTTGGCGCCGTCGACGAAGCTCTTCGGCTCGAAGGACGGATCGTTGTCCTTGATTGTGCGCAATCCCTTGTTGAGGTCGGTGTCGGGCTTGGCGAAGGCGTCGATCGCCGCATAAGTCTCGGCCGCAGGCTCGCCCGGCAAGCGCTTGCGCGGCAACGAGACGACGTTTTCAGGTTTCTGCGCGGCATCCTTGTCGCCGCTGCGGGCGGCCGTGTAGGGGTCGAACGGCGGCCGTTCGCTGCCGGTGCGTCGGCCCAGCACATTGCGCAGCTGGAAAAAGATGACCACTGCCGCAATCAGGAAGAAAATCGTGCCGAAGTCGAAGAATCCCATATCTTCCGCCAATCAATCCCTGCCTTGTAGCCGGACCGCCGGCCCCGAGGGGTACGGTCTCATAGCGTTCAACATTCAAAGCATATAGAACGCAAGGCGCAATCATTCAAATCAAAGGCAGGCATACCTATCTAACAGGCCCAGTGCCAGCGGCGATTGATCGCCAACGGCCAAAACGATCGAAAAGGGTTGGCAAGACTTGCGCATTTCGTTCTTTCCCCTTTTTGTCCTGGCGCTGCCGCTGCTGGAAATCGCCGGCTTCGTGGTTGTCGGACGCCAGGTGGGCGCCCTGGCGACGGTCGGCCTGGTGCTGGCATCGAGCATCGCCGGTGCGCTGCTGCTCCGGCACCAGGGTTTCAGCGTCATGACGCGGATCCGGGCCGAAATGGACGCCGGCCGCGATCCGAGCCGCCAGCTCGCGCATGGCGCGATGATCGTGCTAGCGGCGATCCTCTTGATCATACCCGGCTTCATCACCGACATCATCGGCCTGCTGCTGTTCCTGCCGCCGGTGCGGGATCTCGCCTGGCCGGCGTTGAAGGGCCGCGTCGTGCTGGCCACCAATTTCAGCACCGGCGGGTTCCGCGGCCGGCAGCGCGACAAGACCATCGACCTCGACGATGGCGATTATTCGCGCAGCGACGACTATGCGCGCGGACCGGACCACAACTCTCCCTGGCGCCGCCTCAAGGACGAATAGGCCTGAGCAAGGCGACGTGCGTTTGAAGCGCACCTGAAATTTTGCTTTGATGCATGTCGTCGTCCCAAAACCGCTGCGCACTTTTGGGCGACATGCATAAGGTGGCAAACCTTGTCTTGTCATGCCGACCATGGTAGCGAACGCCCGATTTCAATTCGGTCAGCGATGCTGCCCAGGCAAGAGGACAAAGGCTTATGGCAAGCAAAGATGACGCGGCGCCCGGCGCAGCCAACGGAAACGGCAATGCGGCACAGCCGTCGCTCAACGTCCTGGCGCAGTATGTGAAGGATCTGTCGTTCGAAAGCCCCGGCGCGCCGAACTCGCTGCGCGGCCGCGACAAGGCGCCCGGCATCGCCATCAACGTCAACGTCAACGCCAACCCGCTCTCCGACAAGCAGTTCGACGTCAATTTGACGCTGAACGCCAAGGCCTCCTTCGACCAGGAAGTGCTGTTCAATGTCGAGCTGATCTATGGCGGTGTGTTCGCGATCAGCGGCTTCCCGCAGGAACACATGCTGCCGATCCTGTTCATCGAATGCCCGCGCCTGCTGTTCCCCTTCGCCCGGCAGATCATCGCCGAAGCGACGCGCAATGGCGGTTTCCCTCCGCTGATGCTCGACCCGATCGATTTCGCGCAGATGTTCCAGCAGAAACTGGCGGAAGACCAGGCCGCGTCCAACGTCAAGGTGAGCTGAGGCTTGCTGTTGCGGTAGCGTTTGAAAGCCCGGCCTTGCGCCGGGTTTTTTGTTTGGAGATGCCGGCGGATCGCTTACGGAACGACCTTAGTTCCCAAGAACCTTCAACCACAGCGCCTTTTCGCCGAGTGTGACGACCATGCCTGCGTGCGCGGCGCGCTCGGCTTCGGTCAGGCGCGGCGCCAAGGGGGCCGGGCGCTGGCTGATGGTGATTTCAATCTGGCGGACATTCTCGTTACCCCCAGCCGGCGCGGTGGCGCTGTCGAGGATGAGGGCAGCCTGCTTGCCGCCGATCAGCTCGATATAGACTTCGGCCAGCAGTTCGGAATCGAGCAAGGCGCCGTGCTTGGTGCGCCTTGTGTTGTCGATGCCGTAGCGCCGGCAGAGCGCGTCGAGCGAATTGGGGCCCATCGGGTGCTTGCGGCGCGCCAGCGCCAGCGTGTCGACGACACGGCCATTGTCGATGACCGGGTGGCCCAGCCGGCCGAATTCAACATTGAGGAAACCGACGTCGAACGTGGCGTTGTGGGCGACCAGCTTGGCGCCGTCGATGAAGGCCAGCCACTCCTCGGCAATCTCGGCAAAGGTTGGCTTGCCCGCGAGGTCCGCGGCGCTGATGCCGTGGACCGCCTGCGCTTCGGCGTGGATCGGCCGCCCTTGAGGGTTGATGTAGTGGTGGAAGGTCTTGCCGGTCGGGAAGCGGTTGACCAGCTCGATGCCGCCCAGCTCGATAACGCGGTCGTCACGCGAATCGAGGCCGGTGGTTTCCGTGTCGAAGATGATCTCACGCATCGAATCAGTCACTCCAGGCGAGCAGAATCATAAGACGGGAACAAAATGGCAATGGGCAATGCTGACGGCCTGGCGTCAGGAGATGGCATTCCTTGACTTATCCCCGGTCAGATCCGCAACGATGGCTTTGACCGCCGCGCGAGCGGCGTCCATCCCTTGTCCGGTGTCGATGATGAAATCGGCCTGACGACGCTTATCCGCATCCGGCACCTGCTTGGCCAGGATCGATGCCAGTTTTTCCTCGGTCATGCCCGGTCGCGCCAGCACGCGCTGGCGCTGCACTTCGGCCGCGGCGGTGACGACGACGACCTTGTCGACGCGGTTGCGGCCGCCGGTTTCGAACAGCAGCGGAATGTCGAGCACCGCAAGCGGCGCACCGTCGGCCCGGTTGCGCGCCAGGAAGGCATCGGCATCGGCGCGCACCAGCGGGTGGATGATGGACTCCAGCCGCCTCAGCGCGCTGGCGTCGCCAAGCACGCGTTCGCCCAGCTTTGTGCGATCGACCACGCCGGCGTCCGTCGTGCCGGGAAAGGCCGCTTCGACCAAGGGCGCGGCCTTGCCGGCATAGAGGCGATGCACCGCCTCGTCGGAATCATGAACCGGGACGCCGGCCTCGGCAAACATCCTGGCCGTTGTCGACTTGCCCATGCCGATCGAGCCGGTGAGACCGAGCACGATCATGGTTTCGGCACCAGGTCGGCGACGATGAGCGCGCGCAATTCGGCCGTAACCTGCGGCCTGACGCCGAACCAGCGCTCGAAGCCGGGCACGGCCTGGTTGAGCAGCATGCCGAGACCGTCGACGGCCTTCAGCCTCCTTGCGCGGGCCGCGGCAAGCAGCGGCGTCTCCAGCGGCACATAGACGATGTCGTTGACGATGGCGTGGCCCGGCAGCAAGGCGGGATCGGCGGCAAGGGTCTCATTGCCGTGCATGCCGAGCGCCGTGGTGTTGACCAGCAGACCGGCATCGGCAAGCAGTTCGCCGGTCGCCGCCATGCCGTGCGCGGTAACGCCGGCGCCGAAGCGATCGCGGAATTCCTGCGCCCGGGCCAGCGTGCGGTTGACGATGCGGATGTCGGCGACACCGCGTTGCTTCAGCGCATGGATGATGGCGCGCGACGCGCCGCCGGCGCCAAGCACGACAGCCGGGCCGTTGCTTGCCCAGCCCGGCGCATTATCGTCGAGATTGGCGGCAAAGCCGTGACCGTCGGTGTTGCCGCCCCACAGGATGCCGTCCTCGAACCACAGCGTGTTGACAGCGCCGATCTCTTCGGCCGCCTCGTCTCGCCGGTCGACCAGCGCGAAGGCCGCCTCCTTGTGCGGAATGGTGACATTGCCGCCGCGATAACCGTTCGCCTGCAGCGTCGCCAGGAATTGAGCAAAGTCCTCCGGCGCCACGTCGATGGCTTGGTAGCTGCCGACGATGCCATGTTGGGCGAGCCAGTGGCCGTGGATCTTCGGCGAGCGCGAGTGCTTGATCGGATGGCCGGTGACGAAAGCTTTTTTGGTCGCCTCAGCCATCGATCGCTCCAAGGGCACGAAGTTCGGCCAGCAACGGGAGCAGCGGCAGGCCGACAATGGTGAAATGGTCGCCCTCGATCTTCTCGAAGAGCTCGATGCCTTCGCCCTCGACCTGGTAGGCGCCGACGCTGGCCAGTGCCTTGGCGCCGACACGAGCCAGATGGCGGCCGATGAAGGCAGGGTCGAGCTTGCGCATGGTCATGCTGGCGATGCCGACATGCCGCCACAGCACCTGACCATCGCGGACCAGCACGGCGGCGCTGTTGAGCTGATGGGTCTTGCCCGACAGCGCCAGCAGGTGACGGCGCGCGCCCTCCATGTCGGCCGGCTTGTGGAACACGTCGTCGCCGAGCGACAGCGTCTGGTCGCAGCCGAGCACCAGTGCACCACGCCGGCGCCCGCTGACCTCGGTCGCCTTGGCCTCGGCCAGCACCAGGGCGACATCCTCGGGCGAGACACCGCTGTCCTGCAAGGGCGCCTCGAGCGCCCGCTCGTCGACATCGGCCGCAACCGCCTCGACATCGACGCCGGCATTGACGAGCATCGCCTTGCGGAACGGACTGCTAGAGGCGAGGATGATTTTTTCGGTCATTTTGCACTCGGGCGCAGGCACAGGCGCGGTTGGAGTATGAGCAGCTCTAGTCGGTAAAGTGGGCGCTGCCCCTCATTGTCCTGCCGGACATTTCTCCCCGTATAGTGACGGGGAGAAAGGGGCACCTTCAGCGCCGGCGCTGTTTCCAGCACCGCTGGCGATTGGCGAAATTATCGATGGCAGCGCCCCTCTCCTCGTCACTATACGGGGAGGGGATGCCGGCAGGCAGGTGAGGGGCAGCACCGACTTTCGGCTAGATTTCGCCTGGAGAAGACTCGGAAAACTCACTTTTCGCTCATTTATCTCGACTTGCCGCGCAGGGCAACGATCGCCGCTGCCGTTTCTTCGATCGAGCGACGGCTGACATCGATCATCGGCCAGCCATGGCGCGTGCAGATCTGGCGGGCGTAGGCGAGCTCCTCGGTGATGGCGGCGCGGTCGACATAGTCGCTCGCTTCGTAAGTGCTGCTGTTGCCGAGGATGCGGTTTTGCCGGACATGCGAGATGCGCTCGGCGGTGGCGATCAGCCCGACGATCAGCGGGGTCTTGGCGTTGACCAGGCTCTCCGGCACCGGCACGCCGAGCACGATCGGGATATTGGCGGTCTTGATGCCGCGGTTGGCGAGATAGATGCTCGTCGGCGTCTTCGACGTGCGCGAGATGCCGATCAGCACGATGTCGGCATCGTCCATATTGGCCGGCAGCTGGCCGTCATCATGCTCCATGGTGAAATTGAGCGCGTCGATGCGGCGGAAATATTCAGCGTCGAGAACATGCTGGGCGCCGACGCGGCGGCCGGCCGGCGTGCCGAGATAGGACTGGAACACGGTCAGCACCGGCTCCAGCACCGACACGCAGGGCAGCCCCATGGTCGCGCAGCGCTCGTCAATGCCGCGCGCCAGCTTCTGGTCGACGACCGTATAGAGGATGATGCCCGGTTCCTCCTCGATGTCCTCGAACACTTTGGCCACCTGCTTTTCGGTGCGGATGAGCGGGTAGATATGCTCGATGGCCCGCGCGTCCTTGTATTGCGCCGAAGCCGCCCGACCGGCGGCGAGCAGCGTTTCGCCGGTCGCGTCGGAAATTAGATGCAGGTGGAAGAAGCTCTGGGGTTTGTTCACAAGGGGTCACTCCAGGCTGTGGGCGGCTGTGGATAAAGCGGGATGGAAAGACGGGCCGGTCACGGGTGACTGTATCAGATGGCAGTTTGTCCACAATTCGTCGCACTGTCAGCTTCGCCGGACGGCTGGGGACAAGTTTGGGGACGGCGTCTTTTGTCTCTCGCCTGTCCACAGGGACGGCTTTCCCCTGCGGTTCCTAACGCCTTGACTCCAGTCATGGATTCCGGACTTTCCCCAGAACCCTAC
>NZ_JBFULQ010000219.1:0-8858 GCF_054049815.1 Mesorhizobium sp. P5_C1
AGAATGGGGCCTGGACGAAACTATAGCTTCGACCGGCGAGGGGAATTCACTGGGGAGGGGCGTCGATGAAAATCGGCATGTGCATGTTCCTGTGGACGACGGCGGTGTCGAAGAAACACGAGCCGTTGCTCCGCGACATCAAGGCAACCGGTTTTGATGGCGTCGAGATACCGATCTTCGCCGGCACGCCCGACGACTACAAGAAACTGGGTGAGTTGCTCGACCGTATCGGGCTGGAGCGGACCGCCGTGTCAGCCATGGGCGATCCGGCGATGAACCTGATCGCGGCCGACGCCGCGACCCGCAAGGCCGGCGTCGACTATATGAAATGGGCTATCGACTGCGCCGACGCGCTCGGCGCCAGCACGCTGAGCGGACCGCTGCATTCGACGCTCGGTGCCTTCTCCGGCTCGGGGCCGACAGCCGCCGAGAAGAAACGCTCGGTCGCTTCGCAACGCGCGATCGGCGATCATGCCGGCAAGAGGAACGTCACAATCGGGCTCGAGGCGCTGAACCGCTTCGAATGCTATCTTCTCAACACGATGGCGGATCTGTCCGAGCATATCGATGCCATCGACCGGCCGCACATCAAGGCGATGTACGACACGTTCCATGCCAACATCGAGGAAGCCGACCCGATCGGCGCCTATACAAAACACCGCAGGAATGTCGTCCATATCCATATTTCGGAGAACGACCGCGGCGTGCCGGGGCGCGGCAATATCCCGTGGAAGGAAGCGTTCTCCGCCATCCGCAAGAGTGGTTATGACGACTGGCTGACGATCGAGGCGTTCGGCCGTTCGCTCAAGGACCTGGCTGCGGCGACCAAGGTGTGGCGCGATTTTTCCGAGAGCCCGGAAGCCGTCTATCGCGACGGCTACAAGCATATCAGGAACGGGTGGAAGAAAGCGGCGTAAGGCGTGTTGAGACATGCTCTGAAGCGCCGTGATCGCTAACCCTGCTCGGCCTGGATTCTGTTGTAGTCGTGGATGGTCCGGCTCAGCCGGCGGCGCAGGAAGTTGGATATGTTGTCGAAGATGAACACCACGGCCAGCGTCAGCAGCACCATGTAGAAGACGTTGGCCCAGTTGGAGTTGGTGCGCATCGCTTCCCATAGTTTCAGGCCGATGCCGCCGGCGCCGACGGCGCCGATGATCGTGKCGCCGCGGGTGTTGGATTCCCACTGGTAGAGCGTCTGGCTGATGAAGATCGGAATCACTTCAGGCATTACGCCATAGCGCTGCACCAGCAAACCGTTGGCACCTGTCGACTTGATGCCCTCGCGCGGTTTGTCGTCGATGTTCTCGAGGCTTTCCGAATAGGTTTTGCCCAGCGTGCCGATCTCGGTGAAGAAGATCGCGGCACTGCCGGCCAGCGGGCCAGGGCCGAAGGCGCGGGTGAAGAACAGCGCCCAGATCAGCATGTCGACCGAACGCATGAAGTCGAAGAAACGCTTGAGCACCTGGCTGAGCAGCCCGTTCGGCGTGATGTTGCGGGCGGCGAAGAAGGCAAGCGGGAAGGCGACGATGCCACCGAGCAGCGCGCCGAGAAAGGCCATGACGATGGTCTGCAGCAACTTCGTCCAGACGTCGCCGTGCTGCCACTGGGCGTTGTTCCAGATATTGTCTCCCGCCAGCGCGAGGTTCGAGGTGCCCGGCTTGAGTTCGGGGCCGGACACGATCAGCGAGACCACTTCGCTGGCCGACTTGCCGAAGAAGGGCGAGCGCGTGTCGAAGACGAAATTTGCCCAGCCGAGGAAGCGCTTGCGGACCTTGACGCGGTCGACGGTGACGCGCACTTCGCCGGCGAAGCCCATCTTGGCCACCACCTCGTCGTCATGAGCGGTGATCCAGTCCGGCACCGGGCCCGAGATCACCGGCTTGCCGCCGGTCAGCGACACCGGCACCGTCTCGCCATTGGCCACGATCGTCGCCTTGGTCTTGTCGAAGGTGACGGACTTGTCCGGACCGTCGATCAGGACGCTGAAGGTGCCGTCCGCGTTCTTGATGACCCAGTCTGGGTTCGGGTTCTCGCCAAGCGCGGAAAAGCGCGGGTATTTCGGTGTTATCTCGGGCTGGTCGAGCCGAAATTCCGGCTGCAGGTCATAGCTGACCCACTGCGTCAGGAAGAGCGGCAGGCGTTCCCAGTGCGATTCCCGCAGCACTTGCGGCAGGCTGAAGAACCACAAGGCATAGATGAGGTAGAGCAGTATGCCGACGAACAGGAACAGCGGGGCAAAGCGCTTGTACGTCGGCCGCCGGAACACTTGCGGGTAGCGCTCCTCGATCAACCGGATTTCGTCGGCGGTCATCGTCGCCATGATCAAGAACCTGATCCATCCCGATAGGACCGGGATGGATCTCTATCTTTTGGTTTTGCCATGGTCTTTTCCGAAAACCGGATTCCACTTTTCGGGATCATGGCTAAGCACCCATCAGGAAGGCTTGTTCGCCGACCAGCTTGCGGCGCAGCCAGGCGGAGAACTGGTCGATGATGAAGATGGTCGTGAACAAGAGCAGCACCAACGCCAGCGTCTTGGCGCCGAAGCCGCGTGAAATCGAGAGTTTCAATTCCTCGCCGATGCCGCCGCCGCCGACGGCGCCGATGATGGTCGAAGCGCGCACATTGATCTCGACGCGGAGCAGCGTGTAGGACATGAAGTTGGGCAGCACCTGCGGCAGGTCGGCGAAGCGCACACGCTCGAACCAGTTGGCGCCGACCGCCCTCAGGCCTTCCTCGGCGCGCATATCGATGTTCTCGTTGATCTCATAGAACAGCTTGCCGAGCGCGCCTATCGAATGCAGGCCGATGGCGATGATAGCAGCGATCGGACCGGTCGAGACGATGGCGGCGAAGAGGCCAGCAATGACGATCTCCGGAAAGGCGCGCAGCAGCTCCATGAAGCGCTTGACGACGAGCCTCAGCACCGGATGCGGCGTCAGGTTGCGCGCGGCGATGAAGGAAAACGGCACGGCGAAGATGAAGCCGATAAACGTCGAGACCAGGGCCATGTTCACCGTGGTCAGCATGAGCTCGAAATATTCAGGGATGTAAAAGCCGCCCCAGACATAGACGCGGCCGAGCGGAAAGTTGAATTCCTGGGTGCCAGTGTCATGCGGCGAGGCAATGTCGAACAGCGCCCGCCAGACGTCGTTCCAATCCTTGGGGATCAGCCAGCTCAGGAAGTCCAGAATATGCGGCAGCCGGTCGAAGAAGTGCCCGGCATTGGCTTCGTCGGCGAACCACATGCTCGCAAACATCGCGGCAAGCAGTAAACCGACGCCAAGCACCGTATAGAGCCGGCGCAGCGATATCTGGCGTCGCCAGGCATCGGCCATCTGATGGGCGGCGGAGGGGGCTGTCACGGAAAGGGTCATGATCGGACAAACAGAAGGGGCGGTGTTTTGAACACCGCCCTTCTGATTTTTGCCGTTAGCCGCCGATGGCCGCCTTACGGGCTTCGACGATGACGTTGTAGAAGTCCGCCTTCACCGGAACGTAGCCGGTGAAATCGCCGCCTTCGACGCCCTCGAAGCAAGCCTTGTCCTTGGCCGGCAGGGCCGTGAAGAAGGCAGTCAGCTTGGCAGTCATGTCGTCGCCGAGTGCGGTGCGCACGACCAGCGGGCCGTTCGGGATCAGGCCCGAGCGCCAGACTTCGACGAAGTCGTTGGGGTCGACGGCGCCCTTGGCGACTTCCTTGTGGAAGGTGCCGGAGGTGTAGCCGTTCTTGAAATCGCCGATGCCCGAGGAATCGTCCACCGCGACGTCGACCTTGCCGTCACGCACGGCCAGGACGTTGTTCTCGTGGCCGCCATTGAACTGGGTCGAAGCGAAGAAGGTTTCGTTCGAAGCGCCAGTGTCCTTCGGGATCTGGGTCAGCGGGATCAGATAGCCGGAGGTCGAATCCGGATCGGCGTAGCCGAGCTTCTTGCCCTTGGCCGACTTGATGTCGGTGATGCCGGAAGACTTGAGCGCCAGGCCGATCGAATAGTAGCCGGTGGCGCCGTCGGTCTGCTGGGTGGTGAGGATCGGGGTTACCGCCTTCGGGTCCTTGAGGGCGATGCTGGCATAGCCGGAAGCGCCGAGTTCGGCGAAGTCGAGGGTACCGCCGAGCAGGCCCTGGATGACGCCGTCATAGTCGGCGGCGGGGAACAGCGAGACCTTCTCGAAACCGAATTCGGCCTTCAGATGGTCGGCCAGGCACTGGTAGTTGCGCAGCCGGTCGGTTTCGTTCTCGCCGCCAAGGATACCGACGCGGAATTCCTTCATATCGGCGGCGTGGGCCATGCTGGTTGCCATGGCGAGCACCGAAACGGCGCTAAAAACCATCTTCCTGAACATTGGATATCTCTCCTGTGGGTTCCGGCCCCGCGCCGGTAGCGTTGGTTATTCTGACAGGTGCCCTTGACGCGGGCTGGCGATCCAGGTCGCTCTTTCTTGACTCAATATCCCGGGAATGCGGGCTCGAGCGGTCCGGCGGATGCAGTGATCTTTTGCTTGTAGGCGATGCTGGTCGAGGTGATGGCCTCGGAGATTTGCTGTCGGCGCCATAGACGAGACGGACAGCCTCGCGGTTGAGCTCTTCCGGCGGGCCGTCGAAGACGACCTTGCCGGCGGCCATGCCGATGATGCGGTTGCAGTAGGCGCGCGCAGTGTCCAGCGTGTGCAGATTGGTGACGACGGTGATGCCTTCGCGCAGATTGATGTCCTGCAGCGAATCCATCACCACCTTGGCGTTGAGTGGGTCGAGCGAAGCGATCGGCTCGTCGGCGAGGATCACCTTGGGCTGCTGCATCATGGCGCGGGCAATGGCGACGCGCTGCTGCTGGCCACCCGACAAAGTACCGGCAGGCTGCATTGCGGTGCGGGCAATGTCGAGCCGCTCGAGCGCGGCGACCGCCTCGGCGCACTCGGCGCGGGAAAACATGCCGAGCAGGTTCGACATGGTCGAACGGTGGTTCAGCTTGCCGAGCAGCACATTGGTCAGCACGTCGAGGCGCGGCACCAGGTTGAACTGCTGGAAGATCATGGCGCAGTCGCGCTGCCAGCGCCGGAGCGGCGAGCCGCGCAGCTGGGAAACTTCGGCGCCGTCAAAAAAAATCGATCCCTGGCTGGGATCGATGAGACGATTGATCATGCGAAGAAGGGTTGATTTGCCAGCACCCGAACGGCCGATAATGCCAACCATCTGACCCTGCGGGATCGAGACGTTGATATCGCTGACGGCAGTGTTCTTGCCAAATCGTCGGGTGACGCCGCGGATTTCGAGCGTGGCTGACATGGTCGTTTGCAGTCCAGTCGCGTTGAAGGTCTGTTAAGAACTTCGCTAGCGCAGCGCCATGAACCTGCGGTGTCGGATTGATGTCAGTTTTGTTACTGCCCACAGGCGCGGCGTCAGGCGCCCGGTGGTGGATCAGCCGAGCACCTGCAACTCTTCGAAATGCTCCATGTCCCTGAAGCTGCAGAAGGCCGGCGCCTTGATCTCGATCGCCGGAGCCTGCCGCGCGAAAAGCGCGAGAGAGTCATCGAACAGTTGCTGCCATGCGGCCGCCCTGTCATCCGCAAGACGCTGGATCTGATAGGCGAAGGTGATGTGGAAGGCGTAGCTGTCATGGTCGGGATGCCGGTAGCCGAACGGCACCGCCAAGGCATCGCGCCAGGCGCCCATGATGCGCACGTCCTCGTCGGTCGCGCCGGCAACGGTAAGGCCGGTCGGTACGACTGCGACCACCTTGATGTTGAACGGGCCGAGGCCCTTGAAGCCCTTCAAGCGTTCCAAATAGAGGCGGGTCATGGCGTCGATGCTGGTGTCGAGCGGCACGTCATGTGGCCAGTAGGGCAAACGGCGGCGATATTCGATGATGCCCTGGAACAGCGTCATGTGCAGGCTGGAGACCGGGGTGAAGGCCAGCCGGTCGGCATCGGGCATCGCCAGCATCCGGTCGCGCACCTCAAGCACCACGGCCTCGGAGGGCGAACCGCTGACGAGATGGCTGACGACCGTGTTGCCGGGCTCGATCAGGAAATTGCCCGACGTGTCGTAGCGCGTGCCGAGATGAACCGGTGGCTTCGGATTGGAGCCGGCAAAGAATCCGGCGAGCGAGGGTCTGACTGAAACAGGCATTGCGATCTCCAGGGCAGATGGCGTCCTGCCCCGGCGATGTGTCAGGGAGATGAAACAGGCTCACCTATGACAATGATGTGATGGCCTATCCGCAATATTTTTCCAGAAAGGCCTCGGCCGATAGTTCCCGGAAATCAACCAGTGCTGTCCGCAGCTTGGCATGGTCCCAGTCCCACCAGGCGAGCGCCTGGTAGCGTTCGGCGGTGCGGCGGTCGAAACGCTCGCGGATCGGTTTGGCCGGCACGCCGCCGACGATGGTGTAAGGCGCGACATCCTTCGACACGACGGCACCGGCACCGACCGCGGCGCCATCGCCGACGGTGACGCCGGGCAGGATGGTCGAGCCGTGGCCGAGCCAGGTGTCGTGGCCGATGGTGACGCGCTTGGCGCGTCGCTGGGCGAAGAACTCGCTCTCGTGCTCGGCGTCGTCCCAATAGTCGGAGGCGCGGTAGGTGAAATGGTGCAGCGTCGGCCGCCATGTCGGGTGGTTGGTGGCGTTGATGCGCACGCTGGCTGCAATGTTGGAAAACTTGCCGATCGTCGCGCACCAGACGGCGCAGTCCTGCATCATGTAGGAATAGTCGCCGAGGATGCTCTCGGAAACCCGGCTGCGGTCGGCGATCTCGGTCCAGCGGCCAAGCGTTGAGTTCTGTACGTCCGCCGTCGGGTGGATCAGCGGCGTCTCTGACAGCTTTTTCGTCATGCGGCGACTTTTCCGGGCGCGAAAGCGGTGACGTCGATGATGCGGTCGGCGACGGCCTCGCGCACGTTGTGGTCGTGGAAGATGCCGAGCAGGGCGACGCCCGCGGCTTTCTTGGCGGCGATGAGTTCGATCACAACGTCGCGGTTCCTGGCATCGAGCGAGGCGGTCGGTTCGTCGAGGAGCAGGATCGGGTGCTCGGTGATGAAGCCGCGCGCGATGTTGACGCGCTGTTGCTCGCCGCCGGAGAAGGTTGCCGGCGGCAACGCCCAGAGTTTTTCCGGCAGGTTGAGCTGCGCCAGCAAGGCGCGTGCCTTGCCGCGCGCGTTCTCGCGGTCCTCGCCGCGCTCGACCAGCGGTTCGGCGACGACGTCCAGCGCCGAGACGCGCGGCACGGTGCGCAGGAACTGGCTGACATAGCCGATCGTTTGCCGGCGTATGGCAAGCACGGTGCGCGGACTGGCGGTGGCGAGATCGATCAGCCCGTCATCGTGCTTGACGATGATCTGGCCCTCGTCGACGGCGTAGTTGCCGTAGAGCATCTTCAGGATCGAGCTCTTGCCGGCACCGGACGGGCCGCCGAGCACGGTGCATTCACCAGCCCTGATCGAGAACGAGACACCGGCGACGACAGGCAGTTTGATGCCGTCGCGCAGATGCATGGTGAAGCTCTTGGCGGCGTCGGAGACAACGAGGGGCGTCGGCATGGGTTACACCTGAAGTATCGAGGAAACGAGAAGCTGGGTGTAGGGCGCGCGCGGGTCATCGAGCACGCGGTCGGTGAGACCGCTTTCGACGACGCGGCCATCCTTCATCACCATCATGCGCTGCGACAGAAGACGCGCCACGGCGAGGTCGTGGGTGACGACGATGGCGGCGAGACCAAGGTCGGTGACCAGGCCGCGCAGCAGGTCGAGCAGGCGTGCCTGCACCGAGACGTCGAGGCCGCCCGTCGGCTCATCCATGAACACCAGCCGTGGCCCGGTGACGAGGTTGCGGGCGATCTGCAGGCGCTGCCGCATGCCGCCGGAAAAGGCGCGCGGCTCGTCGTCGATGCGGTCTTCGTCGATCTCGACGCGCGACAGCCAGTCGACGGCCGTGGCGCGGATCTTTCCGTAGTGGCGGTCGCCGACCGCCATCAGCCGTTCGCCGACATTGGCGCCGGCCGACACCGTCATGCGCAGGCCATCGGCCGGGTTCTGGTGGACGAAACCCCAGTCGGTACGCATCAGGAAGCGGCGCTCGGCCTCGCTCATCCGGTAGAGTTCTCGGAACTGGCCGTCGCGCATGCGGTAGCTGGCGGTGCCGGAACTCGGCAACAGCCGGGTCGACAGGCAGTTGAGCAGGGTCGTCTTGCCGGAACCGGACTCGCCGACGACCGCCAGAACTTCGCCCGGCCACAGGTCGAAGGAAACGTTGTCGCAGCCGACGCGCGAGCCATAGAATTTGGAGAGCGCCGAGACGCGCAGCATTGGTTCGTCTGTCATGGACGGGATCCTGGCATGAATTCTGTGCTATCTGCTCCCGTCGTGATTTTGCCGGCGAGCAGGTCAAGAAATGCGTTGCCGATTTCGAGCAGCCGACTGGTCTCGATTGGGTGTGACCAAACAATGCTGAGTCCGAGAAGATTAATCGTGGCGGGTTCGAGCATCTTTGCGTGTCTCTCCAACATCGAGAGGAGTCGCCCTATCGCGCTGACCACTTTTTGCTTCGCGTTCTGATCGCGCGCCACGCGGTCCAAATCTGCCACAACGAAACCTGGAGCATGGCACTCGGATTGCAAAAGCCATTCTTCCCGGGCGACCATTTCTGGAGCCGACTGATCGAGATTGGATTGGACATGTAATGCCAGCAAACGCAGCCAAAGACACAGCAGGCTGTCGTTCATCCAGAAGCCCTTTTCATCTACTTCAACGAAAGAGCTACCCATTGGAGTGGTCCCGGATGGCCTGAATCTCCTCGCCAGCAGTATCAGGGGCAAGATGGCCACGATGACCCTCTTCACGCCGCTTCTCGCAGTGATCGGTGTCGGAG
>NZ_JBFULQ010000220.1:0-8840 GCF_054049815.1 Mesorhizobium sp. P5_C1
TTCCTTGGGAACCGCACCGCCGACGATCTTGGTTTCGAACTCGAATTCGCTGCTGTCCGGATTCGGCTCGAAGACGATCTTGACGCGGGCGAACTGACCGGTACCGCCGGTCTGCTTCTTGTGCGTGTAGTCCTGCTCGTGCCTGCGGGTGATCGTCTCGCGATAGGCCACCTGCGGCGCACCGACATTGGCCTCGACTTTGAACTCGCGACGCATGCGGTCGACGATGATGTCGAGGTGAAGCTCGCCCATGCCGGAAATGATCGTCTGGCCRCTTTCCTCGTCGGTCTTGACGCGGAAGGACGGATCCTCGGCGGCCAGGCGGTGAAGGGCGAGGCCCATCTTTTCCTGGTCGTTCTTGGTCTTCGGCTCGATCGCGATCTGGATGACCGGATCGGGGAATTCCATGCGCTCGAGGATGACCGGATGCAGCGGATCGCTCAGCGTATCGCCGGTGGTGGTGTCCTTGAGGCCAGCCAGAGCGACGATGTCGCCGGCGAAAGCCTCTTCGACGTCGGCGCGCGAGTTGGCATGCATCTGCAGCATGCGACCGATGCGTTCCTTCTTACCCTTCACGGTGTTGTCGACCGAGATGCCCTTGGTGAGCTTGCCCGAATAGATGCGGGCAAAGGTGAGCGAACCGACGAACGGGTCGTTCATGATCTTGAAGGCGAGCATCGACAGCGGCTCGTTGTCGTCGGCGTGACGCTCGATCTCGGCGTCGGTCTTGGCATCGACGCCCTTGATGGCCGGAACATCGGCCGGCGACGGCAGATATTCGACGACGGCGTCAAGCAGCGGCTGCACACCCTTGTTCTTGAAGGCCGAGCCGCAGAACATCGGGTAGAACTTCACCGCGATGGTGCCCTTGCGGATCAGCGCGCGGATCTCGTCATTCGACGGCATCTTGCCTTCGAGGTAGTTCTCGAGTGCCGTCTCGTCCATTTCGACGGCGGCTTCGATCATCTTCTCGCGGTATTCCTCGGCACGAGCCTTGAGGTCGGCCGGGATCTCGACGACGTCCCAGGCAGCGCCCAGCGTCTCATCGCGCCAGACAAGCGCGTTCATCTCGACGAGGTCGACAACGCCCTTGAACTCGGTCTCGGCACCGATCGGCAGCTGCATGACGACGGCATGCGCACCGAGGCGCGAACCGATCATCTCGACCGAGCGGTAGAAGTCGGCGCCGATCTTGTCCATCTTGTTGCAGAAGATCATGCGCGGAACGCGATACTTGTCGGCCTGGCGCCAGACGGTTTCCGTCTGCGGTTCGACACCGGCGTTGGCGTCGAGCAGCGCAATGGCGCCGTCGAGCACGCGCAGCGAACGCTCGACTTCAATGGTGAAGTCGACGTGTCCGGGGGTGTCGATGATGTTGAAGCGGTACATCTTGCCGCTGCGACCCTTCCAGAAGGTCGTGGTCGCGGCGGACGTGATGGTGATGCCGCGCTCCTGCTCCTGCTCCATCCAATCCATGGTGGCAGCGCCGTCGTGGACTTCGCCGATCTTGTGCGACTTGCCCGTGTAATAGAGGACGCGCTCGGTGGTCGTCGTCTTGCCGGCGTCAATATGCGCCATGATACCGAAATTGCGGTAGTCTTCGATTTTGTATTCGCGGGCCATCGTAGCTGCCTCTCAGTCTCGTACGCGCTTTACCAGCGGTAGTGCGCGAAAGCGCGGTTGGCTTCAGCCATCTTGTGGGTGTCTTCACGCTTCTTGACGGCGGTGCCGCGGTTGTTGGCCGCGTCCATCAGCTCGCCGGAGAGGCGGTCGACCATGGTGGTCTCGTTGCGGTTGCGGGCCGCGGCGATCAGCCAACGAATGGCCAGAGCCTGGCGGCGCTCGGGGCGCACGTCGACCGGAACCTGGTAGGTGGCGCCGCCGACACGACGCGAACGCACTTCCACATGCGGCGCGACATTGTCGAGCGCCTGATGGAAGACGGTGACCGGCTCCTGCTTGGTCTTCGACTGAACCTGGTCGAGCGCGCCGTAGACGATGGTCTCGGCAACCGACTTCTTGCCGTCATACATGACGGCGTTCATGAACTTGGTGACGATCAGATCGCCGAACTTCGGGTCCGGATTGATCTCACGCTTTTCTGCACTGTGACGACGCGACATTTTTTCTCTGCCTCAATTATGCGTGGTGGCCTTGATCCCGGATGCTTGCCCGGGATGACCTTCGCTACGCTTCGGTCACTTCGGACGCTTGGCGCCGTACTTCGAACGGCGCTGCTTGCGGTTCTTCACACCCTGCGTGTCGAGCACGCCGCGGATGATGTGGTAGCGAACGCCCGGAAGATCCTTGACGCGGCCGCCGCGGATCATCACCACGGAGTGTTCCTGAAGGTTGTGACCTTCGCCGGGGATGTACCCGATCACTTCAAAACCATTGGTCAGGCGGATCTTGGCCACCTTGCGCAGCGCCGAGTTCGGCTTCTTCGGCGTCGTTGTATAGACGCGCGTGCAGACGCCCCGCTTCTGCGGGTTCTGCTGCATGGCCGGGACCTTGTTGCGCTTCACCGGCGCAATGCGCGGCTTGCGGATCAGCTGGTTGACGGTAGGCATTAAACCCTCTTGTCTCTCAATTCCGTGTCTCGCCCGGTCAGGGCCGCTCAAAGCGTCATTTCCATACGCAAATTCGGGCCACAAACCGCGCCTCGCGGTCTTTGCCCGAACAAATGGCAGAGGAAGCGGACCCGCTTCGTGCACGCCGGAAATGTCTTTTCGCTCGTAAAACGAACCCTGTTTGAGGCAAACTCCAAAGCGTGTCGCTTCGGAAGGGAGAGCCTCACATCGGTTCTGACTGGGCGGCTTCTACTCGTAAGACCGCGAACCGTCAAGCCCGGAGCGCCAAATATTGCGCGCCAACCAAGGCTCGGCAGCCATGCGAAAAACGCATGTAATTTTGTTTCGCAATTTTGCAAGGGCGAGGAAGAAAGTGACCGGCTTTGCGCTGTTGCACGGCCCTGCTTCATGCGAAAAGGCCGCATGAGCAGTGAAAATCCCCTCGCCCGCCCGCAATCTGCCAAGAGGAATCGGCCCGTGAACGACAATGAAGAGCGCCCGGTCACCATCATCACCGGCCGGGTGTGGAAGAAAAAGGGCGGCAAGCCGGAAGGCGTGCACGTGATGCTGGTCGCCCCCGACGACGATTCGGCGGTGCGCCGGGCGCTCGAATCGCTTGCGGCGGAAGGTTACGCCGAGGCCGAACTCGACCAGATCGGCGACATGGACGGCGCACCCGACGATGAGCCTCATCTTTCCGCCTTCCAGGGCGCGCTCGAAGGCGAAGTGTCGATCGTTACTTTCGACGTGCCGATCTGAATCGGGTGCGCTGACGATGGCCGGAGCAAAAGCGGTTGGACCTGCATCCCGGACCTGGGCCGACCAGGCCGTCGCGGCGATCGAGGCCGATCAGCGCCGCTCGGCCGACACGCATCTGTGGAAGCTCGATCTACCGGCACTGGCCGGCATCGATCTCTATCTCAAGGATGAATCCACCCATCCGACCGGCAGCCTGAAGCACCGGCTGGCGCGCTCGCTGTTTCTATATGCGCTGTGCAATGGCCTGATCCGCGAAGGCGCGCCGGTGATCGAAGCGTCGTCGGGTTCGACCGCGGTATCGGAAGCGTACTTTGCCCGTATGATCGGGGTGCCGTTCTATGCGGTGATGCCGCGCTCGACCTCGCGCGAAAAGATCGCCGCGATCGAGCACTATGGCGGCAACTGCCATTTCATCGACGACGGCAGGCGCATCTACGCCGAGTCGGCCGAACTCGCGGCGAAACTGGGCGGCCATTTCATGGACCAGTTCACCCACGCCGAGCGCGCCACCGACTGGCGCGGCAACAACAACATCGCCGAATCGATCTTCGGGCAGATGCGCGAGGAGCGGCATCCGGTTCCGGCCTGGATCGTGATGAGCGCCGGCACCGGCGGCACCACCGCCACGATCGGGCGCTTCCTGCGCTACAAGCAGCATGCGACGCGGCTGTCGGTTGCCGACGTCGAGCGCTCGGCCTTCTTCGACGGTTTTGCTACGCAAGATCGCAATTGCCGCTGCGAACAGCCGTCGCGGATCGAGGGGATCGGCCGGCCGCGCATGGAGCCGTCCTTCGTGCCTGGCGTCATCGATCATATGCTGCGGGTGCCGGACGCGGTGTCGCTGGCGGCGATGCGGGTGTTGTCGCGACGGCTCGGCCGTCGTGTCGGCGGCTCGACCGGCACCAACTTCATCGCCATGTGCTTTCAGGCCGCGCGCATGATCGAGGAAGGAAGGGCGGGTTCGCTGGTGACGCTGATCTGCGATTCCGGCGATCGCTATGCCAACACCTATTATTCCGACGGATGGCTGGCTGCGAACAGCCTCGACCCCTCGCCTTTCGAGCCGGCGATCGAGGCCTTCCTGGCGGGTGGAAAACTGATCTTGCCGTTCGAGGAAAGCTGGGGCTGACTTTTCGGCGTCGGCTCGCTGGCTTCGGCTTGTCGGGGGCAAGTGTTCTGATAAGAAGCCACCACCATCATTCAACAGACGGAGCGGCCGTGTCCCAGCCCATCAAGATAGGCATCGTCGGTGTCGGCAAGATCGTCCGCGACCAGCACCTGCCGGCCCTGGCGAAGGACCAGGACTATCGCCTCATCGCCGCCGCCAGCCGGCACGGCAAGGTCGACGGCATTCCGAATTTTCCTGACATCGAAGCCATGCTCGACGCGGTGCCGGAGCTCGAGGCGGTATCGCTCTGCATGCCGCCGCAGTTTCGCTACGACGCGGCGCGCACGGCACTGGAAGCCAAGAAACACGTCTTCCTGGAGAAGCCACCCGGCGCCACTGTCAGCGAGGTCGAGAACCTCAAGGCATTGGCGTTGAAGAACGGCGTCTCGCTGTTTGCCAGCTGGCATTCGCGTTATGCGCCGGCGGTCGAGGCCGCGCGCGCCTTCCTGAGTTCGGCCAAGATCAAGTCCGCCGCCATCAACTGGAAGGAGGACGTGCGTCGCTGGCATCCCAACCAGGAATGGATCTGGGCTCCCGGCGGCTTCGGCGTCTTCGATCCCGGCATCAATGCGCTATCGATCGTGACCCACATCCTGCCGCCGATGTTCATCACCTCTGCCGTGCTCGATTTTCCCGAAAACCGCGCCGCGCCGGTCGCGGCACAGGTCACCTTCCGCACTTCGAATGGATTGCCGGTGACGATGGATCTCGACTGGCTCCAGACAGGCCCGCAAAGCTGGGACATCGTTGCCGACACCGACAAGGGCGCGATGGTGCTCTCAGGCGGCGGCTCGAAGCTCGCCATCGACGGCCGCGTCGTCCATGACGAACCGGAAGCGGAATACCCGATGCTCTACAAGCGGTTTGCCGAGATTGTCCACGCCGGCAGCTCCGACGTCGATCTGGCGCCGCTCCAGCATGTCGCCGATGCCTTCATGCTCGGCAAGCGCAATGTGGTGGAAGCGTTTTTCGACTGAGCACCGGCGATTTTCGGCAAGATCGCCTGGTCAGCGGGCTACTTGCTATTGGAATCGGGACACTCTCCGGGTTGCGGAGAGGAAACCCGTGGCGCTGTCGGGTGTCCGAATTCAAGTTCGTTCAGAATATCCTGGACCACCACGTCGAGACCGGCCTGCCCCCAGCCCAGCTCAGTGAGTTCGCCAAAGCGGATGAAGGTCGAGCGGTCAAAGCCGTGTTCGACATCGTTGTAAGAAACGACGCTCTGCCCGATCAAAGCAACAACCCAGAAGCAGTGTTCGGCGCCATTCGCTGAGGTGTGCGTCCATCTTTCCGGATCGTGATCGCGTCCCAGAGCCTTTTCTGAGCAAAGCCCATGCGATCCCGGCCATCGTTTATCAACTCCCAAAGGGCAGCTTCTTCCAATTGCGGGCTCCTTGGTCCATCTGCCATGAATACCGACAGTTGGTTCAGTATACAAAAAAGCCGCCGGGTTGCCCCGACGGCCCTGTTGCCTGAGATTCCTTGAGCGGTTCACCGAAACAATGAACCGCTCGATTTTTTTGTCTGGCCGCCGCGCTTACTGCGCGGCGGTTGTCATGTCGGCCAGCATCGGCTCGGCGACTTCCACACCGGAGGCCTTGCGGCGCTCGTCGATGATCAGTTCGTCGCGCGAGGTGGCGATGCGCCGGATCTGGCTCATCGTGCCGCCGGTACCGGCCGGGATAAGCCGGCCGACGATGACGTTTTCCTTCAGCCCCTGCAGCATGTCGGTCTTGCCGGCAACCGCGGCTTCCGTCAGCACCCTGGTCGTCTCCTGGAAGGAGGCGGCCGAGATGAAGGACGGCGTCTGCAGCGATGCCTTGGTGATGCCGAGCAGCACCGGCTGGCCTTCGGCCGGCTTCTTGCCGTCCTCGATCAGACGCTCGTTGACCTCTTCCAGCTCGATCACGTCGACGTGGTCGCCCGGAATGTAGGTCGAGTCGCCCTGCGTGGTGATCTCGACCTTCTGCAGCATCTGGCGAACGATCACCTCGATGTGCTTGTCGTTGATCGACACGCCCTGCAGACGGTAGACTTCCTGGATCTCGTTGACGAGGTAGGAAGCAAGTGCCTCCACGCCCTTGATCGCCAGGATGTCGTGCGGCGCAGGATTGCCGTCGAGGATGTAGTCGCCCTTCTCGATGACGTCGCCGTCCTGGAGATGGAACGGCTTGCCCTTCGGGATCAGGTATTCGACCGGCTCAAGCGTCGAGTCATGCGGCTCGATGATGATGCGACGCTTGTTCTTGTAGTCGCGGCCGAAGCGGATCGTGCCATCGATCTCGGCGATGATGGCGTGATCCTTCGGACGGCGTGCCTCGAACAGTTCGGCAACACGCGGCAGACCGCCGGTGATGTCCTTGGTCTTGGCGCTCTCCATCGGGATACGCGCCAGCACGTCGCCGGGGCGAACCTGGGCACCCGGCTCGACCGAAAGAATGGCCTCGACCGAGAGCAGGAAGCGGGCGTCGCCGCCCTTCGACAGCTTGCCGACCTTGCCCTTGGCGTCCTGGATGGCAATCGCCGGCTTGAGGTCGTTGCCGCGTGGCGTCGAGCGCCAGTCGATGACCTCACGCTTGGTGATGCCGGTCGACTCGTCTGCCGTTTCCTGAACGGAAATGCCGTCGACCAGATCCTCGTACGACACCCTGCCCTCGATTTCGGTGAGGACCGGGCGGGTATAGGGATCCCACTCGGCGATACGCTGGCCGCGCTTCACCTTGTCGCCATCGTCCACGAAGATACGCGAACCATAGGTGAGACGGTGCGTGGCGCGCTCCTTGCCGGTTTCGTCGAGGATCAGCACCGCCATGTTGCGGCCCATGACCATCTGCTGGCCGTCCGAGTTGCGCACCACGTTGCGGTTGCGGATCTCGACCTTGCCCTCGTAGGAGGCTTCAAGGAACGAGGAGTCCACCACCTGCGCCGTACCGCCCATGTGGAAGGTACGCATGGTGAGCTGGGTGCCCGGCTCGCCGATCGACTGCGCCGCGATGACGCCGACGGCTTCGCCCTGGTTGACCGGGGTGCCGCGGGCAAGATCGCGTCCGTAGCAGACCGCGCACACGCCAACCCTGACCTCGCAGGTCAGTGCCGAGCGGATGCGGACCGACTGGACACCGGCCTTTTCGATCTTTTCCACGTCGCGCTCGTCCATCAGCGTTCCGGCCTTGACCAGAACCTCGCCCGACACCGGATGGTTGATGTCGTCGAGCGACGTACGGCCCAGCACGCGCTGGCCAACGGAAGCGACGACCTGGCCGGCATCGACGATCGGCTGCATGGTGAGGCCCTTGTCGGTGCCGCAGTCGACGGAGTTGACGATGCAGTCCTGCGCCACGTCGACCAGACGACGGGTGAGGTAACCCGAGTTCGCCGTCTTCAAGGCGGTGTCGGCCAGACCCTTGCGGGCGCCGTGGGTCGAGTTGAAGTACTCGAGCACGGTCAGGCCTTCCTTGAAGTTCGAGATGATCGGCGTCTCGATGATTTCACCCGAGGGCTTGGCCATCAGGCCGCGCATGCCAGCGAGCTGGCGCATCTGGGTGGGCGAGCCACGCGCACCGGAGTGCGACATCATGTAGATCGAGTTCATCGGCTTCTGACGGCCGTTGTCCTCGAACTCGACCGCCTTGATGCGGGCCATCATTTCGTCGGCGACTTTTTCCGAGCACTTGGCCCAGGCGTCGACGACCTTGTTGTACTTCTCGCCCTGCGTGATCAGGCCGTCATTGTACTGCTGCTCGTATTCCTTGGCCAAAGCCTCGGTGTCGGAGACCAGCTTGATCTTGGCATCCGGGATCAGCATGTCGTCCTTGCCGAACGAAATGCCGGCACGGCAGGCATGGCTGAAGCCGAGCGCCATGATGCGATCGCAGAAAATGACCGTCTCCTTCTGACCGCAGTGGCGGTAGACGGTATCGATCATCTTGGAGATGTTCTTCTTGGTCATCTCCTGGTTGGCGGTCTCGTATGGCACATTGACGTTCTTCGGCAGAAGCTCGCCGATAATCATGCGGCCAGGAGTGGTGTCGTAGATCTTCGACACGACCTTGCCATCGGCATCGACCGAGCGGAAACGACCGCGGATCTTGGAGTGCAGCGTCACCGCCTTGGTCTCGAGCGCATGCTGGAGTTCGCCCATGTCGGCAAACACCATCCCCTCGCCCGGCTCGTTCTGGTTGACGATCGAGAGATAGTAGAGACCCAGAACCATGTCCTGCGACGGCACGATGATCGGCGCGCCGGAAGCCGGGTGCAGGATGTTGTTGGTCGACATCATCAGCACGCGGGCTTCAAGCTGCGCTTCCAGCGACAGCGGCACGTGAACGGCCATCTGGTCACCG
>NZ_JBFULQ010000221.1:0-8839 GCF_054049815.1 Mesorhizobium sp. P5_C1
CGGCACCTGCAAGTTCGTGCTGCTGGTTGGAGCCACCGACAACGCCGACGCCTTCCTGAGGACCACCAAGGAGAGAGATAATGCGTCATTCAATATCCTCGCGATAATCGACGAACGGGGGCGCAGGACCGGACGTTCTATTCGCGGGGTTCCAGTGTTGGGTCCGCTGGAAAGACTGCCGCAGATCCTCAATCGATTTGAGGCCCAGGGGCGCCGACCCGAAGYGCTCATCCTGACGCGTTCGCGCGAGGACTATCAACAGCACGCCAGCATCGAGGCGTTGGTTGAGATTGCGACACAGCAGAAAGTCGAAATCCTGAAGCTTCCGAACCTTCTCGACATGCAAAGCATCGATGCTGAAATTGAGCCGCGTCCGATCAAGTTGGAAGATCTCTTGCATCGGCCGCCCGTTAGACTTGATGCGCTCAAGATCGCCTCAATGATCGAGGGCAGGACCGTAATGATCACCGGCGCGGGCGGTTCGATTGGATCCGAGCTGGCACGGCAGGTCGCGGCCCTGAACCCACGTGGCCTCATTCTCGTGGACGCCAGCGAGCACCTTCTCTACTCTATCAAGACTGAACTCGCTGGCACCCGCCCGAGCCTCAAGTTGCATGCTGCCCTCTGCAACGTGCGCGAAAAGGACGCCGTCGACAGAATCGTTGCCGGCCATAGGCCCGACGTGCTCTTCCACGCAGCAGCACTCAAGCATGTGCCGATCGTTGAGGCTCAGCCGCTTGAAGGCCTTTTCACCAACGCGATCGGGACGCGTAATGTCGCTGAGGCCGCGCTTCGTGCCAACGTCTCCACGATGATTATGGTGTCGACCGACAAGGCTGTGAATCCCTCTAGCGTTATGGGCGCGACCAAGCGGATGGCGGAGATGTTCTGCCAGGCGATGGATCTGGACTCGGCGGTCAACGGCACACGTTTCGTCACCGTTCGGTTCGGCAACGTCCTGGGCTCGGCCGGATCCGTGGTCCCACTGTTCGAGAAGCAGATCAGGGCCGGCGGCCCCGTGACAGTTACCCATCCGGAAATGGAACGCTTTTTCATGACAATTTCGGAAGCCTGCCTCCTCGTCCTGCAGGCGGCGGCGCATAGCCGCGAGCGGCAGCAGGAGCGCGGCCGAATTTACGTTCTCGACATGGGCTCGCCGGTGAAGATCGTGGATCTTGCTCGAAATCTCATCCGTCTCTCGGGGCACCGCCCGGACACCGACATTCAGATAGTCTACACCGGGCTTCGGCCTGGGGAAAAGCTTTGCGAGGAACTCTTCGACAACAAGGAAACCTTGAGCGGGACCGGTGCGTCGGGGATCCTGGCCGCATCTCCACGGTCGATCGAGGGAGCGCTGATCGTGCGCATCTTCGACGAAATGAAACGCAGGATCGACGCCCAAGATTTGCCCGGCGCCCTACGGCTTCTGAAATCGACCGTCGGGGAGTTTATTCCGGGGAGCGAGATTCACCTGCTGATGAGCGGGGAGGACTCGGGCAAGCACTGATCCTCATCGCGGTGCCACCGCCACAAGCTAAAAGCGTATTGCCATCCTGACTTTGTGCAAAGCGTCCCTACCATGTTCGCGTCCATGTCGCCTGGACGCAGGCCTAATCCGTCCACGCTGCCGGCCGGCCGCCAAGGCACCGGCGCCACAATATTGCCCGGTTCCGGCCATAATCGATTAATACCGTGATAAACAATTCCTGCGCACAAAGGATCGGGGTTCACGGTGTCATTGGTATTGTCGAGTGAGTGCTTTGCTCCTCTGGCGRTTAGATGGCGGCGTCTTTCATTGAGACTGTAGGGGACATCTGAAAAAATGCAGGCTGTGACGCACCCGCGTCTTCGTCGCGCTGCTACAGTCGCGTTGTTGGCGGTATCGGCTGCCTTACTGGCGGCTTGTGCATCGCCTGAACCCAAAGCGATGGTCTACAAAAAGACCCGCTCCAAGGAATATTTCTCCGAATCCGAATACGGCGTGAAGGCAAGCCCGCGTGTGGCCTTCCGGGGCGGGCGGCTGCAGCGCGGCGGCGGCCGGGACCAGCTCGGCAAGCCCTATCAGGTCCGGGGCAGGTGGTATTACCCGAAGGAAGACAAGCACTACGCCAAGGTCGGTCTGGCCTCCTGGTATGGCGATGCCTTCCACGGCCGGCTTACCGCCAATGGCGAAGTCTACGACATGACACACCTGACGGCGGCGCATCCGACCATGCCGTTGCCAAGCTATGCCCGTGTCACCAATCTCAAGACCGGCAGCTCGGTCATCGTTCGCGTCAACGATCGCGGCCCCTATCATGAAGGCCGCATCATCGATGTGTCGGAGCGCGCCGCCCAAATGCTTGATTATGCCAATATCGGCACCGCTCAGGTGAAGGTCGAGTATGTCGGCCGCGCACCGCTGGACGGCGATGACGACCAGTATCTGATGGCCTCCTACCATCCCGGCAACAGGGCGCCGGATCCGTCGGATGGACTGCCGACCGGCGTCATGGTCGCCATGAACGGACCGTCGCCGAGTCTTCCCGTTGGTGCCGCCGCCGTACCGTTTCCTGGCCAGTTGACCGATTCGGGGCCGGCCCAGGCGGTCATGCCGGCGCAGTCGCCGGCCTATGGCGACCTGGCATTGCCGGATTTCGGCCCGATCGTGCCGGAGCGCCCGGAGATCAACCTGCCGCCGCAATCGCCGTTTGCCGTGGCCTCGCTCTCCTATGCGGACGAGCGCGTAGAGCGCGCCTCCAACGCCTTCGCAGCGCTGGGCGGCGAGGGCATGTCACCGGCCGACCTGCTTCAATCGTGGAAGCGTCAGTCGCCGTCGGCCGGTTCGCCCACCGACTATGTTGCGGCAGGTTCGTTCGAGGATGCGGCGGAGGCCAAGCGCGTTGCCGCCCAGCTTGCCGCATTCGGCAAGATCGAGATCCAGCGTTCAGAACTCGACGGCGAGGATTGGTATTCGGTCAATCTCTATCCCGATGGCCACCGCAATCTGGATGATTTGCTGCAGGCGGCCTGGTCGCATGGCGCGCCGGATGCACTGGCTGTGCGCAACTGAGCGCAAGCAAGGTCGGATCTCCACTGCGCGGTTGATCCGCCACGGAAAAAGCCTGATACTTTTCGCGGGCTTGCCGGACGTGCCGGCCAACGGGTCGAATTTCATGCAATTTCGCTTGCTCCAGCCTTTCGCCGGGCTTCTGTTTTTTTGCCTGCTATTGCTTTCCCTGGCTCCAGCCAGTGCGCAGCTTTTCGAGACCAAGGCCGCGCAGGTCTTCATGATCGACGCCGAGACCGGGACGGTGCTGTTTTCGAAAGATGCCGACAAGCCGATACCGCCGGCTTCGATGGCCAAGCTGATGACCATGGAAGTGGTTTTCAACGCCATAAAGTCCGGACGCCTGAAGCTCGACGATACGTTCGTGGTCAGCGAAAACGCCTGGCGCAAGGGTGGTGCGCCTTCGGGAACTTCGACGATGTTTGCCAAGCTCAAATCGTCGATCCGGCTAGAGGATCTCATTCAGGGCGTAACGGTTCAGGCGGCCAATGACGGCTGTATTGTCATTGCCGAAGGCATGGCCGGCTCGGAGGACAATTTTGCTGCGCAGATGACCGAGCGCGCCCGCCAGATCGGGCTCAAGACATCGACGTTCGTCAATTCGACCGGCCTGCCGGCGGACGGCCAGCAGACGACGGTGCGGGAGTTGGCGCTGCTGGCCGTGCATCTGTGGCGCGATTATCCGGATTTCTATCACTACTACGGCCAGAAGGATTTTACCTGGAACAAGATCTCGCAGCGGAACCGCAATCCGCTTCTGGCAATGGACATTGGCGCCGACGGCCTGGCGGTCGGCGCGAGCGAGACGTCAGGCTTCGGCATGGTCGGTTCGGTCAACCACAACGGCACGCGGGTGATCGCGGCGATGAGCGGACTGGCCAGCGACAAGGAGCGAGCCGAAGAGGCGCGAAAACTGCTCGACTGGGGTGTTCGCTCTTTCGAGAAGACCGAAATCTTCGCCAAGGACGAGGTGGTCGGCGAAGCCCAGGTTTTTGGCGGCGCGAAATCCGGCGTGACGCTGAAGGCCAAGGGTCCGATCGCCATCTTCCTGCCGATCACCAACCGCGACAAGCTGACGGCCAAGATCGTCTACACAGGCCCGGTTGCCGCCCCGGTGGAGGAAGGGCAACCGGTGGGCGCGCTGCGCGTCTGGATCGGCGACACACTCAGCCAGGAAACGCCGCTTTTCGCCGCCGAGTCGATCGGCGTCGGCACGTTGCCGCAGCGCGCGCTCGATGCCGTCAAGGAACTGGCGATCGGCTGGCTGCGCTAGAGCGATTCATCGCTTCACGGAAACGCAGAACCGCTCTATCTCTTGGCTTTGACGCAATTCCCTAGGGAAAGTGCTGCGCTTTTCCCAGGAAAACCGTTTCACACTTTTCCTGGAATTGCGCTAGCGCCGACGGCATAGACGTTTGCCCCGACGCGGACTATCTAGAGCGCTATAACCACCCGCAAGCATGGCAAAGGCTTTTCGATTGGCGCGCGGATTTTTCATCACCTTCGAAGGCGGCGAAGGAGCAGGCAAGTCGACGCAGATCGAGCGGCTGGCCAGGAAGATGCGCGCCAAGGGATATGATGTCCTCCCCACCCGTGAACCTGGCGGCTCGCCTGGCGCCGAAGCTGTCAGGCATGTGCTGCTTTCGGGCGCGGCCGAACCATTCGGGCCGAAAATGGAGGCGCTGCTGTTCGCCGCCGCGCGCTCCGATCATGTCGAGCAGGTCATCCGTCCGGCGGTCGAGCGTGGCTCCATCGTGCTTTGCGACCGCTTCTTGGATTCATCACGCGTCTACCAGGGAGTCACCGGCGGTATCGACCCGGCGTTCATGGATGCGCTGGAGCAGGTTGCCATCAACGGCATGATGCCGGACATGACGCTGATCTTCGACATCGATCCGGCGGAGGGCCTCAGGCGCGCGACGTTGCGGCGCGGCACCGAAGCAATCGCCGACCGCTTCGAAAAGGAGAGGCTGGCGATCCATCAGGCCCGCCGCGAGGCGTTTCTGGCAATCGCGGCGGCCGAGCCGGAACGCTGCATCGTCGTTAACGCCGCCGCCGATCCCGATACGGTCGAGAATGTCGTCACCGCCGCCGTGTTCGCGGCGCTGGAGGCAAGAACGCCTTCGCGCAACAGGCAGGCGACGCCGGCATGATCTTCGAACGCATCGCACCCGAGCAGCACGACACGCTGGACGGCGTGCCCGAGCCATCCGAAACACYGCGCCTGGTTGGACACCGGCAGGCCGCGGGGATGCTGACCGCCGCCTATCGTGCGGGAAAGCTGCCGCATGCGCTGATCTTCTCCGGGCCGGTCGGCATCGGCAAGGCGACGCTTGCCTTCCATCTTGCGCATCATCTGTTGAAGCACCCGGACTTCGCGCAGGCGCCGGAAAGCCTTGCCATTCCCGATCCGGCCTCGTCGCTGTTTCGCCAGATCGCCACCGGCGCGCATCCTTGCGTGCTGCACCTGACCCGTCCGCCCAACGACAAGACCAAGAGCTTCAAGACCGTCGTCACCGTCGACGAGATCCGCAAGGTCAGCCGCTTCCTGTCGCTGACCTCGCATGACGGCAGCTACCGGGTTGTGATCGTGGACCCAGCCGACGACATGAACACCAATGCCGCCAATGCCTTGTTGAAGAATCTCGAAGAGCCGCCRGCACGAACGCTGTTCATCCTGATCGTCCATGCGCCGGGCAGCCTGCTGCCGACGATCCGGTCGCGCTGCCAGGTGGTGCGATTGACGCCGCTCGATGCCGACGACCTGATGGCGGTGCTGGAAACGACCGAACCGCCACCGCCGGACGATCCTGCCGCGCGCGCGGCGCTGGCCGAGCGGGCAGGGGGCAGCGCGCGCAGCGCGATCCTGTTGACGCAGTATGGCGGGCTGGAGATCGCCTCAACGCTCGACGCCCTGGTGGCGGCAAGAAAGAACGATGTCGGCGGCGCGTTTCGCCTTGCCGAGGCTGTCGCCGGCCGCGACCAGGCAATCCAGTTCGACATCTTCAACCGCCGGGCGCTGGAGCTGTTGTCGGATGCGGCAAGCCAGGCAGCGCTGGCGGGTGACCTCACACGGGCCAAAACACTGTCGGACACTTGGCATGAGGCGCTCGACGCTATATCTGAGACGGACACCTACAATCTCGACAAGAAGCAGCACGCCTTGACCATGATCGACCGCCTGAATTCTGCAATGCGAATGTGACGGTTTCTCCATGCATGCCGTGCCCCAAATCCGGGGCCACTTTTGGGCGGCATGCATTGGCCCCGGGATGGCAATCGCCGCCCCGATGCGATATCCACCGCCACGCCTTTCCATTCAGACATTCATGACGGTTCATTCATGTCACGCGACAAGTTCTACATCACGACGGCGATTTCCTATCCGAACGGCAAACCGCATATCGGCCATGCCTACGAACTGATCGCAACCGATGCGCTTGCCCGCTTCCAGCGGCTCGACGGCAAGCAAGTCTTTTTCCTCACCGGAACCGACGAACACGGCATCAAGATGCTGCAGACCGCCAAGCGCGAAGGCATTTCGCCGCGCGAACTGGCCGATCGCAACTCGGCTGAGTTCAAGCGCATGGCGGAGGCGCTCAACGCCTCCAATGACGATTTCATCCGCACCACGGAAGAGCGGCATTACGCGTCGTCGCAGGCGATCTGGAAGGCAATGGCCGCCAATGGCGACATCTACAAGGGCGGCTATGCCGGCTGGTACTCGGTGCGCGACGAAGCCTACTACGGCGAGGAGGAGACGGAGGTCCGCCCGGACAATGTCCGCTACGGGCCACAGGGAACGCCCGTCGAATGGGTCGAGGAAGAGAGCTATTTCTTCCGCCTCTCGGCCTATCAGGACAAGCTCGTCGCGCTCTATGAAAACCAGCCCGACTTCATCGGCCCGGCTGAGCGCCGCAACGAGGTGATGAGCTTCGTCAAATCGGGACTGAAGGACCTGTCGATCTCGCGCACCACCTTCGACTGGGGCGTGCCGGTGCCGGGCGACGAGAAGCACGTGATGTATGTGTGGGTCGACGCCTTGACCAATTACATCACAGGTGTCGGCTATCCCAATGAAAATGCTGACGATTGGCATTTCTGGCCTGCGGATGCGCACATCATCGGCAAGGACATCGTCCGATTTCATGCGGTGTATTGGCCGGCCTTCTTGATGTCTGCCGGCATCCCGCTGCCGAAACGTGTCTTCGGCCACGGCTTCCTGTTCAACCGCGGCGAGAAGATGTCGAAATCGGTCGGCAACGTCATAGACCCGTTCACCATGATCGAGCACTACGGTCTGGACCAGGTGCGCTACTTCTTCCTGCGCGAGGTGCCGTTCGGCCAGGACGGCAGCTACAGCCATGAAGCAATCGTCAACCGCACCAACGCCGATCTTGCCAATGGCCTTGGCAATCTGGCGCAGCGCTCGCTGTCGATGATCGCCAAGAACTGCGGCGGCGTGGTGCCGCAACGCGGCACCCTGGCGGATGAGGACAAGGCGATCCTCGATCAGGCAACTGCCGTGCTCGCCGTGGCGCGCAAGACCATGGCCGAGCAAGGCATCCATCTGGCGCTGGCGGCGATCTTCGGCGTGGTGGCGGAAGCCGATCGTTATTTCGCGGGCCAGGCGCCATGGGCGTTGAAGAAGAGCGATCCGGCGCGCATGGAAACCGTGCTGTGGACGACTGCCGAACTCGTCCGGCGCGTGGCGCTGTTGTGCCAACCCTTCATTCCGGGATCGGCCAACAAACTGCTCGACCTGCTGGCGGTGTCGGCGGACAGCCGCGATTTCGTGCATGTCGCGGCAGACCACGCGCTTGTCTCCGGGGTTGCCTTGCCCGCGCCGGAAGGGGTGTTTCCGCGTTACGTCGAACAGCCGGATGCGAACGCCTGATGCTCGTCGACAGCCATTGCCATCTGGATTTTCCAGACTTCGCCGAGGAGCGGGCGGCCATAGTCGCCCGCGCCAGGGCGGCCGGTATCGGCCGCATGGTGACGATCTCGACGCGCGTGAAGCGGTTTCAGCAAATCATTGAAATCGCTGAAACCTTCGACGAAGTGTACTGTTCGGTCGGCACCCATCCGCACAATGCCGCCGAGGAACTCGACGTCACCGCCGCGGACCTTGTGCGCCTGTCAGCTCATCCGAAGGTGGTGGCGATCGGCGAGGCGGGGCTCGACTACTTCTACGACAAAGCGCCGCGCGATGCCCAGGCGCAGGGGTTTCGCGCCCACATCGCCGCCGCTCGGGAAACCGGTCTGCCGCTGGTCATCCATTCGCGCGATGCCGATGACGACATGGCGGCCATCCTCGAGGACGAAACAGGGAAGGGCGCCTTCCCCTTCATCCTGCACTGTTTTTCGTCCGGGCGCCGGCTGGCGGAAATCGGCGTTGCGCTCGGTGGCTATGTATCGTTCTCGGGTATCCTGACCTTCAAGAATTCGGCCGAGTTGCGCGCCATCGCAGCCGATGTGCCGCACGACCGCTTGCTGGTCGAAACCGACGCACCTTATCTGGCGCCCGTACCGTTTCGCGGCAAGCGCAACGAGCCGGCCTATGTCGCGCACACGGCCAAAGTGCTGGCCGAAACAATCGGCGTCAGCGAGGCTGACATCGCTGATCTGACGACGAACAATTTCTTCCGCCTGTTCGGCAAGATGCCGCGACCTCCCGAGCAAACTGCTTGGCCCAAGCAAAGTGCCTGAACGATGACCGACCGGCTGCGCCTCACCATTCTCGGCTGCGGCTCGTCGCCAGGTACGCCGCGCATCACCGGCGACTGGGGC
>NZ_JBFULQ010000222.1:0-8834 GCF_054049815.1 Mesorhizobium sp. P5_C1
GCCTTCCAGCTTCTGCAAATGCTGTTCGAGATAGGGCCGCAGGTGCTGGTGCTGAGTCGGCAGCTTCAGCGCCTCACCGAGATGAGCGGTATCCTCATCGCGATCGAAACCCGGTTCGTTGGTGGCGACTTCGAACAGCACGCCACCCGGCGTGCGGAAATAGATCGCCCAGAAATAATCGCGGTCGATCACCGGCGTCACCTGATAGCCGGTGTCCATCAGCGCCTTGCGCACTTCGAGCTGCTTGGCGCGGTTCTCGACGGCGAAGGCGACATGGTGGACGGAGCCCGCGCCGAGATCGGCGAAGGCGGCACCCGGCAGCGATTCGATGTCGACGACGTCGGCGCCATTGCCGTTCTTCACCGCCATTCGCCTGACATTTCCGGACTTGTCGATCTCCTCGTAGCCCATGAACTTCAGCAGCTCCTCGGTGGCGCCGCCATCCTTCAGCCTGAGCGACACGGAGTGAAAGCCGCGGATCGCCTCATCGGTGGGGATGCCGCCTTTCGCCCATGGCTTTCTGGCGTCGGCCTTGTCCTCGACCAGGGCGAAACCATCGCCGTCCGGCCCTGCAAAGGCCAGGCGCTTCTCGCCGAATGTCTCGTCGCGCGACAGGCCCGAGACGCCTTCATCGGCAAAACGCTTTTCCCAATAGGCCAGCGTGCCTTCCGGCACGGAGTAGACCGTGGTGCCGACTTCGCCGACGCCATGACGGCCCTTGCCGATGTTGGGAAACGGAAAATAGGTCATCACCGAGCCCGGCGTGCCGGCCTCGTCGCCATAGTAGAGGTGGTAAACGTCAGGCGCATCGAAATTGACGGTCTTCTTGACCCGGCGCTGACCGAGTTTCCTGGTGAAGAAATCGTTGTTCTGCCGGGCATCCCTGGCCATCGAGGTGACGTGATGGAGACCCTTGATCTGATCGAGCATCGTCTTGCTCCTTCCCTTGGTGCTTGTGCGGCCCTTGCCGCTGTCCACGCCTATATGAGGACACCACCGCCTGCGGCAAAGGCGGCAAACACAGAATGGACTGTGCTTTAATAGTGAACAATCAAAACAAATTCGTTCACCAATTGACGAACATGTCAGGCTTGCGCCGTCGCCGGAATTCGGTTCCATGAGCGGCGTTCGACCATACAGGATAAGGGTATCGCGAGTGACCGGAAAAGCCAGGCGCCCGAATGTTCTTCTGATCACATGCGACCAGTGGCGCGGCGATTGCCTGTCGGCTGCCGGCCATCCGGTTGTCAAGACGCCGAATGCCGACGCGCTGGCCGCCGAGGGTGTGCTGTTCAAACGGCACTATGGTGGTGCGGCACCTTGCTCGCCGGCCCGCGCCTGCCTCTACACCGGCCTCTACCAGATGAACAACCGCGTCTGCCGCAACGGCACGCCGCTCGACGCCCGTCACGGCAACATCGCGCTACATGCCCGCAGCCTCGGCTATGATCCGACGCTGTTCGGCTACACCGACGTATCGCTCGACCCGCGCCTGCTGGCGCCGGGCGACCCACGGCTGCAAAGCTATGAAGGCGTGCTGCCTGGATTCACGGTGCGCCAGTTGCTGCCCGAGCATCAGAAGCAGTGGCTGTCCTGGCTCAAGCAGCGGGGCATCGATACCGGCGCCGGATCGCCGGATATCCATCGCCCGGTGAACGAAAGCGGCAAGGCCGAGGCCGCCGTCAGCAACGCACCGCCCGTTTATTCGAAGGACGAAACCCCATCCTCCTTTCTGACCGGCGAATTCACGCGCTGGCTCGGCGAGCAGGAGGACGACGCGCCATGGTTTGCCCATCTTTCCTTCATCAGCCCGCACCCGCCCTTCATCGCGCCCGAGCCATACAACAATTTGTATGATCCGGCTGCCGGTCCTGCCTTCCACCGTGCGGCAAGCTGGCAGGCAGAAGCGGAGAGCCACCCCTATCTCGCCTATGATCTCGGCCGGCAGAAGCAGGCCAAGTTCCGTCCCGAGGGCAGTGGCAAGGTGCATGATTGGAGCGATGACGACTTTCGCCGCATCCGCGCGATCTACTACGGCATGATCTCGGAGGTCGACGCGCAGCTCGGCCGTATCTGGCAAGCGGTCAAGGCCGCAAGCGCGTGGGACGACACCATCATCGTGCTGACATCAGACCACGCCGAGATGATGGGCGACCATTTCATGCTGGGCAAGGGCGGCTATTTCGACGGCAGCTACCACATTCCGCTGATCATCCGCGACCTGCGCCATGGCAAGGCTGCCGGCGGTAGTGTCGATCGGTTCACCGAAGCGGTGGACATTTTGCCGACGCTTCTCGACCTGCTCGGCGAAGCCCCACAACCGCATCTCGACGGATGCTCGCTGAAACCGTTCCTGAGCGGCGGGAGCCCTGCAGCGTGGCGCGATGCCGCGCATTGGGAGTTCGATTTCCGCTCGATAGCCGAGGGSGAAGCCGAACGGCATTTCGGCGTCGCCTCACGCCAATGCAATCTCGCCGTCATCCGCACGGAAAAATTCAAATATGTGCATTTCGGCGGTAACTTGCCGCCGCTGCTGTTCGACCTGGAAAGCGATCTGGGCGAATTGAACAACCTCGCCGCCGATCCGGCCCACCTGGCCGTGCGGCTGGAATTCGCCGAAAGGCTACTTGCCTGGCGAGCCGAACATCTCGACCAGTCGCTGGCACTGGCCGAACTGACCGAGCACGGTGTTGCCGGCCATGTTAGCAGGGGATCAAGGCAGTAGAGCGGTAGGCTTGGACTACGCCGCACCCTACTGCCCTACTGCCCTACTGCCCTACTGCCCTACTGCCCTGCTATCCTACTGCACGATCATGCGCTGCTGGTCACGCTTCTCCGTATAGCTGCCCTTGTCGTAAGCAGTCTGAGCCTCGAGCTGTTCCTTGGTGAAGGTCGTGTACAGGTACTTCCTGCCATCCTTGTCGGTCATGAATTTGAGATTATCCATGCCGACCGCGACTTCCTTCTCGCCAATGCCGAGGAAGCCACCGACATCGACGATCACAGCGTCGGTCTTGTTGTCGGGCGCCAGCACGACGTCACCGATTTCGCCGACCTTGGTGTCATTGGCACCGTAAACGGTCGTGCCCTTCAGGTCCTCGGCGCGAATCTCGCCGACAGGCATCTCGGTTAAGGTCGACTTGTCGATTGCCGCCGTCTGGGTCTGGTCGGGTGCCGAGGCATCGGGTGTCGAAGCAGCAGGAGCCTCAGCCGTCTTGTCAGCCGGTGCGACGGCAGGAGCCGTGGCATCGGACGGTGCAGCAGCCGGTGCGGTTGCAGCCGGCTCATTGGAAGCCGTCGTTGCCGGTGCCGGATCATAGGCCTTGCGGTTGAAATCCGGCTGCGCCTGAAGTTCCTCCTTGGTGGTCTGGGCCACCAGCCAGCGGTCGCCGTTCTTCTCGGCCCACTGGGCCTTGCCGAAATCATAGGTGACATTCTTGGCGCCAAGGCCGAGGAAGCCGCCGACGCCGATGACCAGCGACTCGGCCTTGCCTTCATTTGTCAGAACAATGTCGTTGACGCTGCCGATGTTCTGCGCGTCATCGCCGGTGCCGTTGTAGACGGTTTCGCCAATGATGTTGGTGGCGAGATTGCCGTCGGCGCGCTTCACCGGTTCGGCCGGCGCAGCATTCATGTCGACGGGTGTCTGCGCGGTGTCAGCCGGCGCGGATGCAGCCGGAGCCTTTGCGTCCGTCGATGCGGCCGGTGCCGGAGCCGGTGCATAGGGCTTGCTGTCGAACTCCGGCTGCGCCGTCAGTTCGTCCTTGGTCGCCTGGGCAACCAGCCAGCGGTCGCCGTTCCTTTCGGCCCATTGCAGCTTGTCGTAATCGAAGGCGACATTCTTCGCTCCCACACCCAGAAAACCGCCAACGCCGATGACGACGGACTTGGCCTGGCCATCCTTGTCGAAGACGACATCGCTGACCTTGCCGATGTTCTCGGCATCGTCGCCGGTGCCGTTGTACACGGTTTCACCGATGATGTTGGTGACGATGCTGCCTTCGGTGCGCACCGGAGTGGCGGCTGGCTCCTGAACAGCGGGGGTCTGGGCCGGCGCCGGGGATGTCGCATTCTGCGCATAGGCCCCGGTCGCGACCAGCGCTGCGAGTGCGGTCGTGGCTAAGAGGTTGCGGGTCATGATGATCTCTCCTCGTGGGTGATTTCGTACGCGCCGCGCTCGGTTGAACCGTCGCTGAGGAGGTTCGGACGCGGCATCTTCTTCACAACGTCGTGACCATGCTGTTGTTCCGACAAAACACTTCGCGTCGTGCCGAAGCCAAGAAGCGGCGAAGCGCCGGCGGTTTCTCAAAACGGAACCTTTCCCGCTTGGTCGCGTTTCAGCCCGTGGCTGGGTCTATCCCGGCCCTATCGTGATGGAATGGCGGAGCGGGGCATGAAATTTGCTGCGGTGCTGAACCGGGACGGCGGCACCTTGCGCACGACGGACCTTGCCGTCTTTTCCGACAGAATGCGCCAGACCCTGGAGACGGCAGGCCACTCCCTCAGCATTGATGTCGTTGCCGGCAAGGACGTGGTGGAGACGCTTGATGGCGCTGCATCGCGACGCGCTGTCGATGTCGTGCTGGCCGGCGGCGGTGATGGAACCATTTCCGCCGCCGCCGCCCGGCTGATGGGCACCAGGAAGGCGCTTGCCATATTGCCGGCCGGCACGATGAATCTGTTCGCACGCRGACTGGGTATTCCGCAGTCCCTCGATGCCGCGCTGAAATCCTTCGCCGATGGCGAGATCATCGCGGTCGACGTGGCCACGGCAAACGGCCGGCCCTTCGTTCATCAGTTCTCAATCGGCATGCATGCCAAGATGGTGCAGCTGCGCCAGAAAATGGAATTCGGTTCACGTCTGGGAAAGATCGGCGCCTCGGCCAAGGCGGCCTGGGCGACGATCAACAATCCACCGGCGATGAACGTGACGCTCAGCATCGGCAACGCCGAGATGGCGGCCCGCATCACCGGCATCGGCATCACCAACAATCTGTTCGGCGAAGGCCACCTGCCCTACGCCGACAACCCGGCGGGCGGCGTGCTTGGCGTCTATGTCACGGTGGCGCAGCAGCGTGCCGAACTGGTCAAATTCTTCTTCAACATGGCGCGCGGAAAATGGCGCGACAACGAACACGTGGAAATCCATCAAGCTGACCGAACGGTCCTGAAAATCCATTCGGGCAGCAGAAAGTTCCGTGCCGTCATCGACGGTGAACTGGTCAGGCTTGACCGTGAGACGACGATCGAAATCCGGCCTGGCGCACTCAATGTCCTGGTACCGGCCCGCATCGCAGAGGCGAAGGCTGCCTGATGCGATCTCCAACGATGAAGGCCGAAAATCTAGCCGCTTGGCGCGCTTCCTTGCTCCGTCACCGGCGTCTTGGCCATTTCACCATAGATTTCGGCGATGCCCCAGGCCGCGAAGGCCAAAAGCAGCGCTGCAATCAGGATACGCAAGCCGTGCCAGCCCCACCGCCCCTGACGCGCTTTGTTTTCGGGGATGATCTTGGTCATGATCGGTCCTTGTCTCGTTATTCGCCAACTGGCGCGGTCGGCAAAACACGGTCGGGTAACGGTTCCTCGCTAGGATGGTTCCGGGGACGCCGGCTGGTCATGAGCCGGCAGGTGCGGGAAGCAGCGAAGGCCGGGACGGGCCATTGGGGACTTGGGTGAACAGCAAGGCGGAAACAGTGCCGAATCTGCCGGCCGAAGTTGCGCGCGCGGTCAAGGACGAGGACCGGCTGGCCGTGCTGCACGGTCTGGAGGCGTTGGATACGGCGGCCGATCCGGATTTCGACCGCATAAGCAGCCTTGCCGCGGCGGCTATGCAGGTTCCGATCGCCTTGGTGACGCTCGTCGACCACAAGCGCCAATGGTTCAAATCCTGTGTCGGTCTGGACGAGACCGAAACCGCGACCGACATCTCCTTCTGCGCCCATGCGATTGCTGCAGGCGACGAGCCGATGGTTGTGGCGGACGCCACGACGGACCCACGCTTCAAGACCAACCCGCTGGTCACCGGCAAGCATCATCTCCGCTTCTACGCCGGCGCGCCGATGATCGTGGCTGGCGCCCGCATCGGCACGCTGTGCGTGCTCGACCGCAAGCCGCATGCCTTTCCGTCTAGCGCCATGCTCGAGCAGTTGAAGGCGCTCGCCGGCCTCGCCGGCAGCCTGTTCACTTTGAAGGATGCGACCCGCAGCGGCGCCATCGCCGAGGCAGCACTTGTGCGTGAGGAAAAGCGGCGCGCCATTGCGCTCGACGCGGCTTCGCTCGCCAGCTGGGCATGGGACATCCGCACCGACATCATCGAATGCGATACATTGCTGTCGGAGCTGTTCAACCTGCCGCGCTCGAACCGGCTGCGGGCGCGCGACATCCTCACCGCCATCGATCCTCGCGACGTCTACCAGACCGAAACCCGCTTTCGCGATGCCTTGACCGGCAGCGACGACTATTTCGGCGAATACCGGGTGAAGGGCTTTCATCCTCCGCGCTGGCTCGCCACGCGCGGCCGCGTCATCGAGCGCGACGGCGACGGCAAGCCGACCCTGATCTTCGGCGTCAACTACGACATCACCGAGCGCAAGCTTGGCGACGAGCGGCAACGGCTGCTGCTGCGCGAACTCAACCACCGCGTCAAGAACACGCTGGCGACCGTCCAGGCGCTGGCGACGCAGACCGTGCGGCATGCCCGCCAGCCGAGCGAGTTCCTCGAAGCCTTTGGTGCGAGGCTTCAGGCCCTGGGCATCGCCCACAATCTGTTGTCCGACCGCGAGTGGCGCGGCATCGGCATCCGTGAACTCGTCCAGATCGAGGTCAGGCCTTTCGACACCGCCGACCAGCCGCGCATGACGATCTCCGGCGACGATTTGTTGCTGTCGCCAGACCAGGCTGTCGGGCTTGGCCTGATCCTGCATGAGCTGGCCAGCAATGCGCTGCAATATGGCTCGCTGTCGGTGGCGTCAGGCAAGGTTGATCTCGGCTGGAGGACGAAAGGCAGAAAGGGGACCCGACGCCTCGTGCTGACCTGGCGCGAAAGCGGCGGCCCGCAAGTCGCCCCGCCGGAGCGACACGGCTTCGGCTCGATCCTCATCCGACGCAGCCTTGCCAAGGTCATTTCAAGCGAAGTGACCCATGAGTTCCGGCCGGAAGGCGTGTTTGCCGAAATATCGATGCCGCTGGAAGATCTGCCGAGTGACAAGCCATGATGCCGAACCAAAAGGCCGCGACGCAAAGTTGAAGCCGGTTTTCGGAAGAGATCATGGTCAAAGAGAGAACCGACCTTACTTCCGCTCGTCTTCTTCCGGATCGTGTGGTTTCAAGTTTTCGCGGTAGATGGCGTAGGCAGCCAGCGCCACGGCAGGACCCAGAATGACGCCGAGACCGCCCTTGCCCTTGAGCAGCGCCGGCAGCACGGCAAGCGCCGCGGTGATGCCGATCGCTTTCATGTCGGCATTGCGCTGTTGTGCGCGGCGCCGGGCACGTGAGCCTGCGGATATCTGGAAAATCAGCAGGATCAGCCCGGCAAGCAGCAGGAAACCGGCGCCAAAGCACAGCGCGGCGGCAAGCGATCCGTAGCGACTTGCCGTCCAGATATAGGCTGCCCCGACCAGAAAGCCGAGGCCGCAGAGCGCCACGGATATGGCGAGCCCATAGACGATTGCCGCCGTGCGCGCCCGGCGTATGGCGGCGGCGGTTTCGCCCGACGCCAGACCTGCAATCAGGGATGCGAGCATTCCCATCTGGAATGCGACTAGCGACGCGCGAGGAGCGCGAAGAGGAAGCCGACGCCGGCGGCGATCGCCAGTGACGTCACCGGCTTTTCGCGCACGCTCGCCATCAACTGCGCTTCGATATCCTTGGCATTGCCGCGCAGGCTGTCAAAGGCTGCTTCGCCCTGCGCACGCAATTGCTCGACCCCTTCCGTAGCCGCACGGCGCGCGGTGCCGTAGCCATGCTCTCCGGTCTTGGCCAACTGCTTGGTGAGCTTGTCGATATCGGCCTTCAATTGCCTGATATCGGCTTCGAGATCTGAATTCGACGGGCCTTCGGTTGCGGTCTTTCCTGCGGCAGTTGCCATTGCTTAACTCCTTGTGATTGCTTGATTTCAAACGCGCCGCATGTCTCAAGGTTCCGGCATTAGGGACAAAGTAGCCGAAAACGCGTGCGTGTGCACCCGATCCGCTGGCGCTGACAAAAAGGCACTTCGTCAGATCAGCGGCCGGCGCGCCTCGCCCAGCCCTTCCCAGCCGGCGAGTTGCTTGAGCCCTTCATTATCGGTGACCTCGCAACCGCCGTCGCGCCAGACAATCAGCTTGCGGTCCATCAGCTTGCGGATCGTCTTGTTGGTGTGGACCAGCGACAGGCCGAGCGTGTCGGCGATGTGCTGTTGGGTAATCGGTATCTGAACGGATTGCTTGCCATTCAGCCCAACGACCTTTGCCCGGCTGCCGATGAAGGCGATAAGATAGGCTGCGCGCTCGATGGCGCTGCGCCGCCCGAGGCTGAGCAGATTCTCGTCCAGCATGCGCTCTTCGCGCGACGCGATCCAGGTGATGTCGTAGGCCAGCCCAGGATGATTGCGGTAGAGCTCATGGAGAGACTCGCGTTCGAAAACGCACAGCAGCATCGGCGACAGGGCCTCGACGGAATGCTGCATTTCGCCCATCACGCTGCCCTGCAGGCCGATCAGATCGCCGGGCATGAGGTAGTTGAGGATCTGGCGGCGGCCGTCCTGCAACAGCTTGTAGCGGAACGCCCATCCGGAGAGCACGGTGTAGAGATGGGCGCTGTGGCTTCCCTCCACCAGGACCGTGGCGCCCTTGTCG
>NZ_JBFULQ010000223.1:0-8763 GCF_054049815.1 Mesorhizobium sp. P5_C1
CGCCATAGGTGGCCCCGGGAACCTCGACCGGCATCCAGACGAAGTCGCCTTTCTTCACCAGGCCCTTGTCGACCAGATACTGCGCCCAGTGCTTGCCGAAGGTGACGTTGTCACCGCCGACATAGGCGTTGAAATTGGCCTTGGGATCGGGCGTGTTGAAGTTGATGATCGGGATGTTGGCCGCGCGGGCTTCCTTGACGATCTCGACAAGGCTGCCCGGATCGGGACTGGTGGTGACGATACCGTCGGCCTTGGCGGAGAGGGCGGCGCGAACCGCTTCCTGCTGCGAGGCCACGTCGCCATTGTGGAACGAGGTGTTGACGGTGTTGCCGGTGTCCTTGGCCCATTGCTTCGCGCCGGCCAGGAAGTAGGTCCAGACCGGGTCGGCCGGGCCGCCATGCGAAATCCAGTAGAAGGTCTTGGCCTGTGCCGCTGCCGGAACAATCGTCAGCGCCACCAACAGGCCATATAGAACGAGTCTTAGCCGTGTCAGCATTTGATTTCCTCCCGTTTGTAGATGGTCAGTTCCTTATCCGTCCCTTGTTCCGGCGACCGCCGGATCGCGTATTTGCCAGCGCCGGTTGGATGCGTCAGAGCATTCCCTTTTTCGACGGATGGCAAGCCTCCATCTGCAGATGTAGTGGGCGCCTGACGGGGCGCCATCAGCGCTCCCATCAGATTGCATCAGTTGCGGTGGTTTTTCGCGGCGGTCGAAAGATTGGCGTCGACGATGCCGCCGGCGCCGACGTGGATCACTCCGGCAACCTCCGCCATCGCGCCTATCGGCACCAGCGTCAGCCGCCGCGCCTTGGCGGTCGGAATGCCGCCATGGGTGGCGGCTTGCGAGCAGAGGCCCGCTAGATGAGCTTGGCCCCGGCCAACTCGCGCATCAGATGGCTGGCGCCGTAGGTCCAGTGCGGGCAGTCGGGCGACAGCCGCACGCGGTTGACCAGCGCGCCGAATTTCTCAGACGAGATCGTGACGATGTCGCCGACCTTGTGGGTGAAGCCCTTGCCCTTTTCGCCGCGATCCTTCGACGGCACGAACATGGTGCCGAGGTAAAGCGCCAGCCCGTCCGGATACTGGTGGTGAGGGCCCATGGCGGCGGCAACCAGCTCTTCTGGCGAGCGGCTGATCTCGGCCATCGAGCTTGCGCCCTCCAGCGAGAACCCGTCCTCGCCCTCGACCTTCAGGCGCACGACGGCCCGCTTCACGTCATCGATCGAGAATGTGTCGTCGAACAGCCGGATGAAGGGGCCGAGGGCGGCCGAGGCATTGTTATCCTTGGCCTTGCCGAGCAGCAGCGCCGAACGCCCTTCGACGTCGCGCAGATTGACGTCGTTGCCGATGGTGGCGCCGACGATCCTGCCGCTGCCGGCGGCGATCATGGCGATCTCGGGCTCGGGGTTGTTCCAGGTCGACACCGGGTGCAGGCCGACATCGGCGCCGAAGCCGACCGAGGCCATCGGCTGGCACTTGGTGAAGATCTCGGCATCGGGACCTATGCCGACTTCCAGATATTGCGACCAGGCCCCGCGCGCGATGAGCTTGGCCTTGATCTCCATCGCTTCTGGCGAACCGGGCTTGAGCTTCGACAGATCGTGGCCGATCAGCCCGGCAATGTCGGCGCGGATGGCGTCGGCTTTTTCGGACGAACCGCGCGCCTGTTCCTCGATCACCCGTTCGAGCAGGCTGACGACGAAGGTGACGCCCGAGGCCTTGACCGCCTGGAGGTCGACCGGGGACAGCAGATACGGCTTGTTCGCATCGCGCGTGGCCTCAAAACTGTTGGCGGCGACGGCCTCGAGCGAGCCGATCGGTTTGCCCTTGGCAGACCGCACATGACCGGCCGGATCAGGCATCCCGCAGACATCACGCACGGTCGGTGCCGCGCTCGACGTGATGTCGAGGACCGTGCCGTCGCGCACCGTGACCACCATGGGGTACGGGACATCACTGCTCCTGGCGCGGCCGACAAAAAGGCCTTCAGCGGGCAGGTGCGTGGGGTTGGTCATGGCGTTCGGTCCTCTGAAATGATCGACAATGCGGGCTGGCCGCATCGGCGCGGCACCTTCACCGGATTCCGGTCAAAGGTCTATCCCGTTTGCTTGCCAATCTGCATTGCCGTGTTCGATCGGCAAGTACCTGGTCCGAAAGGTCCGTTGGCGTTGGTCCAAATGTCAGGGCCGCGAACGCTATTTCAAAATCGTGAAATTCTGACTACAGTTTTCATTCATCGCAGCCCATCCAGGTGACCCTTTGCCCGCACCGTTCTCCGATCCCGTCTGGCGCAAGCCGCAAGCGGCCTCCAGGTTTCAGTCGCTGTTTGCCGGCGGCGGACGTGTCGATGTCGTCATTGTCGGTGGCGGCATCATGGGTTTGTCGACGGCTTTGCATGCGGCCCGCTCTGGCATGTCCGTGCAGGTGCTGGAGGCCGGCGACATCGGCCGCGGCGCCTCGGGGCTCAATGGCGGGCAGGTCATTCCCGGTCTTAAATACGATCCGGCATGGTTGCTCGCGCATTTTGGCCCGGAGCGCGGCGAGGCGCTGATCGATTTCGCCGCTTCGACCGCGGATGCCGTGTTCGAACTGATCCGCGATGAAAAACTGGCGGTTCCCTTCGTCCGCAATGGCTGGATCCAGGCGGCGCACACCGAGGCCGCGCTGAAGGCGGCGGCAAACCGTGACCGGCAATGGCGGGCGAGGGGCGCCGACGTCGAGCTTTTGAGTGAGGCCGAGATCGCGGCGATGACCGGCGCTCGAGGGTATCTCGGTGGCTGGCTCGACCGCCGCGCCGGTGTCATCGATCCGCTCGCTTACACATCGGAACTGGCCCGGGTCGCAGCGGCGGCCGGTGTCGGGATAGCGGAGCGCCAGAAGGTCGTAAAGCTCGTCAACGCCGGCGGCGTTTGGCGTGTTTCGACCGGAAGCGGCACTGAATTGCAGGCGAAGGCGGTCGTGCTGGCGACCAACGCCTATACGGATGGTTTGATCCCTGGCCTCGCCGAGACGATCGTGCCGCTGCATTCCTTCCAGATCGCCACGGCACCGCTGCCGCCCAAGCTGGCGGCCACGATCCTCCCGGAAGGGCAGGCGGTGTCGGATTCGCGTCGCATCCTCGTCTACTACCGCAAGAGCGCCGATGGCCGTCTGGTGCTGGGCGGGCGTGGCCGCATGGCCTTGCCGACGAGCGCCAGTGACTGGGCGCATCTCGAGCGGGCGCTGCGGCGGCTCTATCCCGGCCTGTCCGGTGTCGCCATCGAGAAGCGCTGGTTCGGTCGGGTAGCGATGACGCCCGATCACCTGCCGCACATCCACGAGCCGGAGCAAGGCCTTGTCGCCGTGGTCGGCTGCCAGGGCCGTGGCATCGGCCTGATGACGGCGCTTGGCGAGCGCATCGCAACCTATCTTTCCAATGGCGACGCCACTCAGTTGCCGTTTCCACTCACGCCGATCCGGCCGATCCCGTTCCACGCCTTCCGGCAGGTCGGCGTTGCCGCGACCATCGCCTGGTATCGCCTGCTCGATGCGCTGGAGCGTTGACGCAGCATGCCAGCGGGATTCCGCTTGACAGTTTCATGAATATGAAAAATTCTTAGGTAATTTCAAAATCTCGATGAGCAGGTCGATGTCGACCATTGTTGCAACGCAAGCGCCAGAGGCCCGGTCTTCAACGGGCTTCCGGGTCGCGATGTTGCTGCCGGGCGCATTGGTCACCTTCCTGCTGATCCTGTTTGCCCTTGGACTGGTGCTTTTCCTCGCCTTCCGCAACAACGACGGTTCGCTGCTCGGCACCGGTTTCAGCCTGGCGAATTTCGCCACCGTGCTGTCCGATCCGCTGTACTGGACGGTGACGCTGCGATCGCTGGTCATTGCCGCGCTGGTGACGCTCGCCACCGTCGTCACCGCCTATCCCGTTGCCTACTACCTTGCCTTCCATGCCGGACGGCGGCGCGGCCTGCTGCTGTTCCTCGTGACCCTGCCGTTCTGGACCAGCTATCTCCTGCGCGTCTTCGCCTGGAAGATCGTGCTTGCCTACAACGGCGTCTTGAACTCGGCGCTGATCGAAAGTGGCATCTGGTCCGAGCCGACATTGGCCTTTCTCAACACGCCGGCCGCTGTCGTCGTCACGCTCGCCCACGCCTATGCGCCGTTCGCCATCCTGCCGATCTATGTTGCGCTGGACACCATCCCGAAGTCGCTGATCGAGGCCGCTTCCGATCTCGGCGCCAGACCCTTCACCTCTTTCCGCCGGGTCGTGCTGCCCAATTCGATGCCCGGCGTGCTGGCGGCCGCACTTGTCGTCTTCGTGCCGACGGTAGGCGACTATGTCACGCCAGCGCTCGTCGGCGGCCCGGCCAGCACCATGATCGGTACGCTGATCCAGGCCGAGTTCGGCAAGGCCAACGACTGGCCGTTTGGCGCCGCACTCGCAGTCGCCGTCATGCTGGTCATCCTTGCCGTGGTGCTGGTCGCACGCTTCACCGACCGCAGATTTGGCAGCCGCACATGAACATCGCGCACGCGCAGGGTGGCGGCCGCTGGCTTGGCGTCTATGTCATCGCCTACCTGGTCTTTCTCTATCTGCCTGTGCTGCTGATCCCGCTGTTTTCCTTCAACAACTCGATCCAGGCAGCATTTCCGCTGCAGGGCTTCACCTTGCAATGGTACACGACGCTCTACGGCAATTCGGTGCTGTCCGGCGCGCTCGTCAACAGCCTCGTCATCGCTACGATTGCCGCCACGGGGGCAACGCTGTGCGGCATCACCGTGTCCTACATGGATCTCTATGGCCGCTCGCCGCTGGCTGCCACCATCAGCGCCGTCGCGCGGCTGCCGATCCTCATCCCGGGTGTCATCGTCGGCATATCGCTGCTGATCCTCATCAACCTCATCGGTCTCGGGCCGTCGCGCATTGCCATCGTTCTCGGCCACATACTGGTGGCGCTGCCAACGACGGTGGTGATCATGCGCAGCCGCTTTGCTGCCATCCCGAAAACCATTCGCGAGGCGGCACTCGACCTCGGCGCTTCCGACTGGACGACCTTCCGGCGGGTGATGCTGCCGCTCAGCCTGCCGGCCATCGTCTCGGCCTTCATGCTGGCCTTCCTGATCTCCTTCGACGAGTTCATCGTCGTCTTCTTCCTCGCCGGCACAGAGCCGACGCTGCCGCTCTACATCTGGAGCCAGCTTAGGTTCCCGAAATCGCTGCCGACCGTCATGGCGCTGGGCACGTCGATCCTGGCCGTCTCCTTCGTCATTGCTGCAATCGCCGAAATCCTGCGCCATCGCGGCCTGTCCGCAGCGGCGCCACGACCCACGGATCCATCACAACCAAAACATACCAAGAGAGGAGAACTGAAATGGCATTCGACCTGATATCTGGAAAGATGGCCCGGACCGGCCTGGCCGCCCTGGCTTTGGCGCTGTCGTCGACCGTGGCTTTCGCCGGCGACAAGCTGCAATATTTCACCTGGTCGGGCTATGAACTGCCCGACTTCAACAAGAGCTTCCTTGCCGCGCATCCCGATGGCGTCGAGGCCTCCATCTTCGGTGACGACGATGACGCCTTCACCAAGGTCAAGGCGGGCTTCCGCCCTGACATCGCCCATCCCTGCTACGACAAGGTGGCGCGCTGGAACAAGGAAGGCCTGCTGCAGCCGATCGACACTAAGCGCATCAAGAACTGGGATTCGATCTTCCCGGTGTTCAAGAACCTGCCCGACCTGCAGGCCGGTGACGGCAAGGTGTGGATGGTGCCGTGGGACTGGGGCAACACCTCGATCCTCTACCGCACCGATCTGGTGAAGAACCCGGAAGCGAGCTGGAACCTTCTTTGGGACAAGCAGTATGCCGGTCGCATGGCGACCATCGACGCCGTGCATGACACGCCGATCGTTGCGGCACTTCTGGCCGGCGTCAATCCGTTCGACATGACGCCGGAGCAAATGGACAAGGTGGCGGAGAAGCTGCGCGAGCAGCGTCCGCTGCTCTCCAACTACACCACCGACATGACCTCGGTCGAACAGGCGCTGGCCAGCGGCCAGCTGGTCGCCGCCATGACCTGGAACGCGTCGGCCACCTCGCTGAAGAAGCAAGGGGTGCCGGTCGAGTTCATGAAACCGAAGGAGGGCATGCTGACCTGGTCCTGCGGCTTCGTTATGCTCAAGGACGCCAAGAATGTCGATCTCGCCTATGATTTCATCAACAGCCGGCTGGACGCCGACTCCGGCAAATACCTGATCGAGTCCTATGGCTATGGCAGTTCGCTGAGCTCTGCCTTTGCCACCGTGCCGAAGGAGGATTTGGAAAAACTGCAGCTGCCGTCCGACCCGGAGGTGATGCTGAAGACCACCATCTTCACCGGACCGATGAAACAGAATGACGAACTCGCCAAGATGTTCGAAAAGGTCAAGGCAGGCGGCTGAGCCTGGTTCTTCCTTCTCCCCTTGTGGGAGAAGGTGTCGCCGAAGGCGACGGATGAGGGGTGTTCCAGCTTGGCAAAGACGGTGATCCGTCCAACACCCCTCATCCGTCTCTGCGCTGCGCGCCGATCCACCTTCTCCCACAAGGGGAGAAGGGAAGCCCAGCAAGCGCCCCGCCCAAAAGTTGACTGCAACGAGGACGAATGCATGGACATGCTGGACGAAGCGGCTGAAAAGCCGAAGGACGATGCCGATGTGCGGGTTGGCCGGCGCGTGCGGGCGCTGCGGCTTGAGCGCAACCTGTCGCTGGCCGATCTGGCCGCCAGGGCCGGCGTGTCGATCGGCGCGCTCAGCCAGATCGAGCGCGGCATGTCCTCGCTGCGCGTCAAGGTGATCTGGCCGCTCGCGGCAGCCCTCGATATCGAGCCGTCGGCGCTGATCGCCGACGGCAACGATGCCGTCAGCGATCTCTATTGCGTGCGTGCCAACAGCCGCCGCGCCATCCCGGTGAAGTCCGAAGGCATTGCCAAGGCGCTGCTGTCGCCGCCGGGTGCGACGCTGACTGGCATGCTGGTGTCGGTGGAAGCCGGCGGCGGCACCGCCGAGGCCTATGCCCATGCCGGCCATGAATTCGGCTTCGTCGTTTCGGGTGAGGTCGAACTGGTGGTGGATTCGACGAACTACGTGCTGAAGACCGGCGACAGTTTTGCGTTCAAGAGCACGCTTTTGCATGCCTTCCGCAATCCGGGCGCCGAGCGCTGCCAGATCCTCTGGGTCAACACCACCAAGCCGTCCGAGGTTCGCGATGGCGCCTGATCCTCTTGTCCGGCTGCAGGCGGTCTCGAAGATCTTTCCCGGCGGCATTGTCGGCCTCGACGCCGTCGATCTCGACATCGTCCGCGGCGAGTTTCTCACCCTGCTTGGGCCGTCGGGCTGCGGCAAGACCACCAGCCTGCGCGTCATCGCCGGCTTCGAAAGCCCGTCGAGCGGCAAGGTGCTGCTCGACGGCCGTGACATCACGGCACTCAGGCCCTACGACCGGCCAGTCAACACCGTGTTCCAGGACTACGCGCTGTTTCCGCATATGAACGTTGCCGAAAATGTAGGCTTCGGTCTGTCCTTGCGAAAACTTTCCGGCGCCGAGCAGGCAAAGCGCGTCGGCGAAGCCCTCGAAATGGTTGGTCTGGCCGACAAGCTCGGCGCCCGCGTCTCCGAACTGTCGGGCGGCCAGCGCCAGCGCGTCGCGCTCGCCCGCGCCATCGTCTGCGAGCCGCGCGTGCTCTTGCTCGACGAGCCGCTGTCGGCCCTCGATGCGCATCTGCGCGAACAGATGCAGGTCGAGCTGAAGCGGCTGCAGTCGCGGCTCGGCACCACCTTCGTCATGGTCACCCACGACCAGACCGAAGCGCTGTCGATCTCCGATCGCATCGTCGTCATGAACAAGGGCCGCATCGAGCAGATCGCGCCGCCGGCAACGCTCTACGATCGGCCCGCGACCACATTCGTCGCCAGTTTCATCGGCACCATGAACCTGTTGCAGTCGCGTTTTATCGGGCGCGACGGCGACCGCTTGCGGTTCGCCGCGGGTGCCTTGCCGCTGGAAGCGACCTCCGAAACCGGCGAAGCTCCGGCCGAGGGCACGATCCGCACTGTCGGCGTGCGGCCCGAGGATTTGCTCGCGGCCACCGAGGCGGCACCCGGTACGGCGCCGGCGCGCGTCAACAGCATCGTTTTTCACGGCCGCACGTTGCGCCTGCATGCCGAACTCGGGCAGGGCGCACCTGTTGTCATCGACGCGCCGCGCCAGGCCGATGGTTTTCAATTCAGCGTCGGCGATGTGGCGCATATCAGCCTACGTCGCGGCGCCAACTGCCCTATGCTGCCGGGCTAGTTTCACCGACATTGGCCGCCACTCCTCGATGTCAACGGCATCGTCGGCTACGGGGCGTAGGCCTGGAAATTCCACGCTTGACTCGAAGCTAAGTTCCTGTTTTGTTCTTTGTCGTACAAGGCAGGAGCGTACTTCTGCGGGCGTATGCGTATGTATCTGCAAGGCGAAATCGACTTCGGCATTCCAAAGCGGTCATGGTGGCCTAAACGGCCGGCCGCTGAGGGCGATGTGATCCGCCGATCGCTCCCTCAAATCGTCGTCACATACCCCGCGCGATATCATCATCCTGACATCGCTTGTCAGCTACCAAGCGGATCGATGATGGCAGGCCAACAGGCTGTCCCCTATTGCAATGCGTCTGAACAGGAGGAACACAAATGACCATCGCGGAAATTGCCAAGGATTTCACCGAACTCCTACAGCAAGGCGACCACCACGGTGCCGCTG
>NZ_JBFULQ010000224.1:0-8758 GCF_054049815.1 Mesorhizobium sp. P5_C1
GTACTCGGCGCATTGGCGCAATGCCCTGCAGAAGGCCGGCGATGATCCCGCCCGGCAACTCCAGGCGCTGGTCGCGGCCGATTTCGACCGTTCGATCTGCAACAAGCGCAAGCTCGCCGCCTGGTGCGCCTTCTGGGGCGAGGCCAAGTCGCGGCCGACCTATCAGGCGCTGAGCAGTGCCCGCGATGCCGTCTACCAAAACATCTTCATCGACCTTTGCGCGGCGCTGAAGCAGAACGGCGACTATGCCTATGAGCCGCAGGTCATGGCGCTGGCACTCAGTGCCATGACCGAAGGGTTGTGGCTGCGGTTGATGATGGGCACCGAGGACACCACCCGTGAAACCGCCTTGCAGGCGGCCAATGAATTCCTGTCGGCGGCATTCCCCAAACACTATCCGTGGAAGGCGGCCGGCGCGGCGAAACCATAAGAAAACCACAGAGGATGGAACGGCAATGAAGACACTGACAAGACGCCTGACATTGACCCTGGCGCTGGCCGGAACGCTGGCGGCATCGGCCGCCGCACTTGCGGTCGCCGCCGACAAGGACTTGATCGTGTTCGACTGGTCCGGCTACGAAGACCCGAGCTTCCACCCGAAATATGTCGAGAAGAACGGCGACTCGCCAACCTTCGCCTTCTTCGGCGACGAGGACGAGGCGTTCGAGAAGGTTCGCTCCGGCTTCAAGGCCGACCTCGGCCATCCCTGTTCGCAGAGCGTGGTGAAATGGCGCGAGGCGGGCCTGCTGCAGCCGCTCGACACGTCGAAAATCACGGGCTGGAAGGACCTCAATCCCGGCATCATGGCGATGAAGGATCTTGCCACCACGCCGGACGGCAAGGCGTGGTTCATGCCTTGGGATTGGGGCAACACCCAGCTCACCTACAACACCTCCAAGATCGACGCCAAGGACGTGCAGTCGCTGAAGGCCTTCGCCGATCCCAAGTTCAAAGGCAGGGTGTCGATCGGTGACAATGTCGACGACGCCTATGCGCTTGCCAGTCTGGCCATCGGCCTCAAGGACTGGACCAAGATGACCGACGACCAGTTCAAGCAGGCTTCGGATTTCCTGCGCCAGGTGCACAAGAACGTGCGCTCCTACTGGACCGACACCACCGACGTCGTGCAGTTGCTGAGCGGTGGCGAGGTCGACCTCGCCTGGGCATGGAATGACGCGACGGTACAGTCGGTGGCCGCCGGTGTGCCGATCATGTCCAAGAAGGACACCGACGAAGGCATCTCGACCTGGGTCTGCGGCTACGTGCTGTTCAAGGACGCGCCCGACAATATCGACAAGGCCTATGACTTTCTGAACGCCGTCAACGATCCGGAGACCGCCAAGGTGCTGGTCAAGGACTGGGGCTATGGCCAGGCCAATGCCAAGGGCATGGCTGGCGTCGATCAGGCGGTGCTGAAGGAAAAGGGCTATGACGACGTGCAGAAATTCGTCGACAAGACGCTGTTCCAGTCGCCGGTTCCTTCCGACCTCAAGCTCAAGATGATCGCCGAATTCGAGAAGATCAAAGCCGGCTATTGAGCCTGTCTCGCCGGTCCGTCCGCCCGTCGACATGGCGGGCGGACGGGCTCGCCAAAGAAGCCGAATTCTCCTAACGTCACAGCAACCTTTTTCGCGACGGGGGAGTTTTCGAGCCATGAAGTCAGTGCTACGCCGCCTTGCCCTTGCCGCCGCGTGTTTGATCGGCGCGGGCTCCGTCCATGCCTTGGCGGAGGGCGGCGGCGACCTCGTGGTGTTCGACTGGTCGGGCTATGAAGATCCGCTGCTGCACCCCACCTACGCTGCCAAATACGGCGCCGAACCGACCTTCGCTTTCTTTGGCGACGAGGACGAAGCTTTCGAGAAGATGCGGGCGGGCTTCACGGCCGATGTTGCCCACCCTTGTTCGCAAAGCGTGGTCAAGTGGCGCGAGGCCGACATGCTGCAGCCGCTYGACACCTCCAGGATCGCCAGCTGGAAGGACCTCAATCCCGGCATCATGGCGATGAAGGATCTCGCCACCACCGCCGACGGCAAGGCCTGGTTCATGCCGTTCGACTGGGGCAACACCTCGCTGCTCTACCGCACCGACAAGGTGACGGCTGAACAGGCGCAGTCGCTCAGGATTTTTGCCGATCCCAAGTATAGGGGCCGTGTCACCATCGGCGACAATGTCGACGACGCCTATGCGCTGGCGAGCCTCGTCATCGGCCTCAAGGACTGGACCAAGATGACCGATGCACAGTTCCAGGAGGCATCCGCTTTCCTGCGCGACGTGCACAAGAACATCCGCTTCTACTGGACCGACGACACCGACCTCAACCAGGCTTTTATCGGCAACGAGGTCGATCTGGTCTGGGGCTGGAACGAGACCTTCGTGACGCTGAAGGGGCAAGGCATGCCGATCGCCATGAACCGCGACACCAAGGAAGGCATTTCGACCTGGGTGTGCGGCTATGTGCTGATGAAGGATGCGCCGGGCAAGCTCGACGAAGCCTATGATTTCTTGAACTCCGTCAATGCACCCGCCGTGTCGGACTACTTGGTCAAGACTTTCGGCTACGGCCATGGCAATGGTGCCGGCATGGCGGCGATCGACCACAAGGTGCTGGTCGACCGCGGCTTCGACAATCTCGACAAATTCCTCGACAAGACGCTGTTCCAGMAGCCGGTGGCGCCGGAGCTCAAGCAGCGCATGGTCGCCGAGTTCGAGAAGATCAAGGCCGGCTATTGACGAGCGAACCGGAAAGAACCGACGTCGTCATCGTCGGTGCCGGCTTCACCGGCCTGTCGGCAGCGCTCGAGCTGAAGGCGGTCGGCATGGACTTCCGGCTGCTCGAAGCGCGTGACCGCGTCGGCGGGCGCGTCGAGTCCAGGCAGAATGGGCTCGGCGAGCGCGTCGACAGTGGCGGTCAGTTCCTGTGCGAGGACATGCCGAAGCTGATGGCCCTCGTCGCGGCGCGCCGCAAGACGCTGGTCGAGACTTATCTGGATGGCGACTTCGTCGCCCAACCGGCGATGTCTGCGAGGGAGGCGGAACGAACTTATGCCGGCTCGATGGCGATCCGCGACCGCATGAATGCGATCTCGCCTGATGATCCGGCAATTGCCGGCCTGACCGTAGCCACATGGCTCGCTGGCCAGAGCGATCCTGACGACGCCAAGGCGGTGTTCCGCTCGATGATCGAAGGCCTGTGGTGTCAGGCTCTGGAAAAGCTGCCGTTGTGGCACCTGATCGACAATGACCGGCGCATCACCAACGAGGTGACGGAGCTGCAGTATTTCGTGCGCGAAACCATGCATTCGCTGGCCGACGATCTGGCTCGCGATCTCGGCGACCGGCTGCGGTTGAGCAGAGCGGTTACGGGGATCGAACATGGGCCGGGAAGGGTCCGTCTCGCATCGGCGGCGGGCACCATCGAGGCGCGGACGGTGTTGATCGCCGTACCGCCGACGATGGCCGCGAAACTGGATTTTGCGCCGCCGCTGCCGGCTGGCCTGCAAAGAGCTCTGGCGGTCTGGCAAAGCGGCGCGGTGATCAAGGTGCTGGTGCGCTATCCCACCGCTTTCTGGCGCGACCGAGGCCTGAGCGGCGTGGTGATGTGGCGCGACCTGCCGGGGCTTTTTGCCTGTGATGTCAGCAAGGACGACGATGACGCCGCGCTGGTGGTCTTCGTCGGCGGGCCGCTCGCCTTGCGCTGGCGCGAATTCGGCGATGCGGCACTGCGCGCCGAAATAGCGAAAAAGCTGGTGGAGGCCTTGGGGCCCGAGGCGGCCGGCATCCTCGATCTCAGCTATCGCGACTGGACGGATGACCGCTGGAGCGGCGGCGCCTACGGCGATCTCATCATCGATGCGAAGGCAACCGACGCCGAGCGCACGCTTCTGACCGGTGCTGCGCCGGTGTATTTCGCCAGTTCAGAACTGTCGCCGTCATTTCCGGGTTATGTCGAAGGCGCCATCGTTGCCGGGCGCATCGCCGCGCGCAAGATCATGGCCGAGCTTCAATCGGCCATCGCCACTAGCGCCTCGGGATCGTAGGCAAGGCGGATCGAGGTGCCGACCGGGATGTCGTCGGCGCCGAAATCGTTGGTCTCGGTCACCGACAGCGGCTTTTCCAGGCCCGGTATCTCGACGATCAAATGGGTGATCTCGCCGAAATAGTGACGTTCGACCACTTTGCCTGCGACCTCGAACTTGGCCGTCGCATTGTCCCACAGCACGCGCAGACGTTCCGGCCGGATGCCGAGCGTGGCTGCGCCACCATTGCGCACGAAGGCCTTGGGCTTGTCGGTCTTGACGCGGCCGAAGCCCAGCGTGTCGACAACCAATGAGGCGCTATTCTCCTCGACGATCTCAGCCTTGACGAAGTTCATGCCGCCGAGGAAGTCGGCGACTTGGCGATTGACCGGCCGCTGGTAGATTTCCTTGGGCGAGGCGACCTGCGCGATTTTTCCACCGAACATCACGGCGATGCGGTCGGACATGGCGAGCGCCTCATACTGGTCGTGGGTGACCAGCACGAAGGTGATGCCGACGGCCTGCTGCAGGCGGCGCAGCTCGACCTGCATCTGCTCGCGCAGTTTCTTGTCGAGCGCAGACAGCGGTTCGTCGAGCAGCAGCACCTTGGGCCGCATCACCAGCGCACGGGCGAGCGCCACGCGCTGGCGCTGGCCGCCGGAAAGTTCTGTGGCCAGGCGCTTGCCGAGGCCGGTCAGCGACACCTGCGCCAGCGCTTCCTCGACGCGGCGTTTCTCCTCGCCGCCCTGCAGCTTGAGCCGTTTCAGCCCATAGGCAACGTTCTGCTCGACATTAAGATGCGGGAAGATCGCATAGCTCTGGAAGACCATGTTGGTCGGCCGGCGATTGGCCGGGATGCCTTCCATCGGCTGGCCGCCGACCGAGATCGAGCCGCTGGTCGGATTGTCGAAGCCGGCGATCATGCGCAGCAGCGTGGTCTTGCCGCAGCCGGATGGACCGAGCAGCGAAAAGAATTCGCCCTCYTTGATGGTCAAGGAGGCGTCGTCAAGCGCCTTGAACGCGCCATAGCTGCGGGTGACGTTGCGGATCTCGATCATTGGCCTATCGGACTGGGAGCGCTCGACTTGCGGCTGCTCAGGCATAGAGGCCTCCCTCGTTCTGGGTGCGTCTGGCGGCGCGGCGACGCAGGATCTCGGCAATTGTCATCAGTAGGAAGGAGGCAACCAGCAACAGCGTGCCGAGCGCCAGCACGCCGGGCAATTTCGCCGCGAAACGCAACTGGCCCCAGATGTAGATCGGCAGAGTCGCCTCTGTGCCGGTGAGGAAGAAGGCGATGATGAACTCATCCAGCGAAATGGTGAAGCAGACCAGCAGGCTGGAGATGATCGCCGGCGCCACCATCGGCAGCGTCACCCGCCGGAACGTGCCGAACGCGCTTTCGCCGAGATCGGCGGAGGCTTCCTCCAGGCTGCGGTCGAAACCCTCGAAGCCGGAGGTCAGCACCGTCATCGAATAGGGGATGCAGACCAGGACATGGCCGAGCACGACGGTGAACAGCGACAGGCTCAAGCCGAGCTGCAGCATCACCAGCAGCATCGAGATGGCGACGATGACTTCCGGCAGAACCAGCGGCGCCATGATCAGGCCGTTGATGGTGCGGCGGCCGGGATAGCGGTAGCGGGTGATCGAACGGGCGGCGAGGATGCCAAGCACGGTGGAGAGGACCGCGGCCGACACGCCGACGATCAGGCTGTTCCAGGCGGCGTCGAGCAAAGCCGGGGTGCGGGGCAGGTCCTCGTACCAATGCAAGGTGAAGCCGGAGAGCGGGAACTTCGGCGTCGCCGCCGTGTTGACCGAGAAGATCGGCAGGAAAATCACCGGCAGGTAGAGAAACACGACGTAGAGAAACGCGTAGGCCGGCAGCCAGCCGCCGGACAGGAAACGCCGCACCGCCCTCATCGTGCCAGCCTCTGCAGAGTGCGGATGATGAGCACCGTGGCGCCCGCCATCAGCGTCACGATCAGCATGGTGGTGACGGACAGGGCCGCGCCCAGCGGCCAGTTTGAGGCCTTGCCGAACTGTGCCTGGATGGCATTGGCGATCATGACGCCGTCCTTGCCGCCGACCAGCTTCGGCGTGACATAGTCGCCGACGGTCGGGATCATGACGATCAGCGCTGCCGAGATGACGCCTGGCGCCGACAGCGGTAAGGTCACGCGCAAGAATGAGCGCAGCGGCCCGTCACCGAGATCGGTGGCTGCTTCGACCAGCGTGCGGTCGACCTTTTCCAACGAGACGAAGATCGGCAGGATGGCGAAGGCCGCCCAGGCATGGGTGAGCGTGATGATGACGGCGCTCGAATTGTAAAGCAGCGCCGTCGACGGTTCGTCGATGATGCCGAGGCCCATCAGGCCGGAATTCAGCACGCCGTTGTAGCCGAGGATGACCTTCCAAGACATGACGCGCAAGAGATAGCTGGTCCAGAACGGAATGGTGATGAGGAACAGCCACAGGCTCTTGTGGCGACCGCCGTGGAACGAAATGAAGTAGGCGATCGGATAGGCCAGGATGACCGTGAACAGACTGACCGTCAGCGAGATGTAGAGCGAACGCCATAACAGATCTCGGTAGATCGGCTCGGTCAGCGCGATGCGGTAGTTTTCCAGCGTGAAAGTGCGGTCGATGGTCAGGTAGTTCTGCGTCCAGAAGGAGTGCGCAATGACCACCAGGATCGGCAGGACGAGAAGGATGAGCGCGTAGAGAAAGGTCGGGCTGATCAGGGCAAGGCCCTGTACGGGTTCGGATTGCAGAAGGGCATTTCGTCTGGCCCGCGTCATGCGCCACGGGGGCGACCCTTCCGCCGCCGCCGTCATTGCAGGGCTCCGGGTGTGATCTCGGTTGCTGGCCTGGACTGTCCCGCCATACGGCATCCCATTGTGCTGGCGCCGGCGCCTGTTCCCAATTTTGTTTTGGCTTGCCGGCTTTCTTTGATCATGCCCGCATCGGCGGATTGAAATCAAGCGCTATTTCTGTAATATTGATTGAACGGACATTCAAAATGAAGTGAAGAAAGCCGCCATTTCCGGCATTTGACGCTGAATTTCATGCCCGAGAAAAATTGGACGAGATGATGTGGAGGCTATTGTGGCTGCTGTGAGAGATTTGAGGGCGAGCGAAACGGCTGATGTCGGGGACGACGATGCCGTCGAGCTGGCCAAGCGCCATCTCATCCAGCCCTGGCCCTATGCCGGTTCGGTCGGTGCCGAAGCGCGCACGCTGATCGGCGAAGGCGACGGCATCTACATCACCGACAGCACCGGCAAGCGGCTGATCGACGGGCCTGCGGGCATGTGGTGCGTCAATGTCGGCCACCGCCGCGAGGAACTCGCCAGGGTGATGTACGATCAGGCGATGGCGCTGTCCTACAACACGCCGTGGTACACGATGAACGCGCCGTCGGCGGAACTTGCCCAGCGCATCGCCGGCCATGCGCCAGGCGATCTCAGCCACGTCTTCTACACCACCGGCGGCTCTTCGGCCGTCGAGACGGCGCTGCGCTTCATGCAGTTCTATAACAATGTGCGCGGCCGGCCGGAAAAGAAGCTGATCCTGAGCCGGGGCGGCGCCTATCATGGCTCGACCTATCTGTCGGCCTCGCTCAATGGCCGACCGCGCGACCACGACTGGATGGACGGCGCCGACGATCTGGTGATCAAGCTGTCTTCGCCCGATCCGTTCCGCCGCCCGCACGGGATGAGCCTTGCCGCTTTCACCGATTTCCTGGTCGATCAGTTCCGCGACACGGTAGCCCGCGTCGGCGCTGAGAAGATCGGCGCCTTCGTCGGCGAGCCGGTGCAGGCGTCCGGCGGCGTTATCGTGCCGCCCGACGGCTACCTCAAGCGCATCCGCGAGATCTGCCGCGACAACGACATCCTCTATGTCTCCGACGAGGTGGTGACGGCCTTCGGCCGGCTTGGCCATGTCTTCGCTTCGGGCGATATGTTCGGCATCGATCCCGACATGATCACCTTCGCCAAGGGGGTCACCTCGGGCTATTTCCCGCTCGGCGGTGTCATCATCTCGGAGCGGCTGCTGGAAGAATTGCGCCGGTCGAACCATCCGGACGCGATCTTCGGCCACGGCTTGACCTATACCAGCCATCCCGTCGGTTGCGCCGTGGCGCTGAAAAACCTCGACCTGCTGGAAGAGGGCGCGCTTGCCCATACGCAGGACGTCGCGCCCTATTTCCAGGCGCAGCTGAAGACACTGGAAGAGCTGCCGCTGGTCGGCGAGGTGCGTGGCCTCGGGCTGATGGGCTGCGTCGAATGCGTGGCTGACCGCGAAAGCAAGGACCCACTGCAGCTCGACAAGAATGTCGGCAAGCGCATCGATGCCCATTGCCATGAACTCGGCCTGCTGGTCCGTCCGCTGATCAACATGTGCGTGATGTCGCCGCCATTGGTCATCACGCGCGATCAGATCGACGACATGGTCGGCATCTTGCGCGAGGGCATTTCGCGCACGATGGATGATCTGACGAAAGAAGGCGTGTGGCGGGGGTGAATTCTCCCTTCGCCCCGTAGAACGGGGAGGGGGCCTCTGATCGCCGTCTGCCCTTAAGACCGCGACCTGAGCGCGTCGTTCAGATTCCACATGTCCTTCTCCTCGGGCGCGGTTTCCAGGCCGAGCACCGGCAGCATCTTGCGCAGGTGGTCGTGATGGGTGCGCACGCCATATTCGAGGTCCGAGAGATAAAAGCCCTCGAAGGCCTCGGACAGCAT
>NZ_JBFULQ010000225.1:0-8646 GCF_054049815.1 Mesorhizobium sp. P5_C1
GAGCTATGACAAGCATGACATAAGATACCTATCGGCCAGCGAAATGGCAGAGTTGCGTGTGACCAATGTCGCAGCGAACCAATCGCCCGTAGATACATCGCAGGTGTCGACGAGGCCAGATCCTGCGCCTGCGCCCGTGCCCGCACCCGACGCAAGGCAACAGGCGGAGAGCGCTGCGGTCGCCTTCGTCAAGGATCTGATCGAGCATCATGGCGACAACGACGATTTCGCTCTTGCTCAAGTTCAGGCGTCCTACGCTCGCACGGTCGACTATTATGGCAAGTTGACGAACCTGAGTTCGATCATTCAGGACAAGAGGAACTATTACCAGCGATGGCCCGAACGGATATATAACGTCCGCAATGACAGCATTGTGGTCACCTGTGCAAACGATCGCTGCATGGTTTCTGGCGTCTATGACTGGGTTGTGCGCAGCCCCTCGACACACAAGCAGGAAAAAGGCGTAGCAGACTTTAGCTACACAATATCGATTGGTCCCTATCCCAAAATCATCGCCGAGACGAGTAAGGTCCGGAGTTGAGCAGCAGCGTTCTCCATCCCTGAGTCAGTGAACTTTCTTGCGAAAAAATCTGTTTGGCTATTTCGTATAGTGGCACACGCCCCCTCCCGGTGGGGTACCACAGTTGATACAAAAATGAGTCCAATCCGGTGCCGCGCTGCCGCAACGCAACTGCATCTCGCATGTGGTGTCCAGCGACGATTGTTCAATTGACTGTGTGCCGTCAATTGATCCGGCCGTCGCCGCTGCGTTCGCCGTTCCGGCAGCGATCGCCGGATACCGCGCCGTGTTCGGGCTATCTCAGATCGGCGTGACCTCACTCCTCTGACGCGTTCCGAAGCCTTGGCAAAGGAGGACCGGTGCAGGTTCCAACGCCATCCGTCGACAGGCACACAACCGATGGCCGCGACCGTCCTGGCATCAGTGCCTAAGCCTCGAACGCTCTCACTGTGAACCATGCGGCCAGGTTCGCCAGTTCAGGCCCCAGCACGCGATCGTCGCCGACAGGCGGCACGATGGCTCTGATGTCATCGACAAATGGCTGCAGCGCCGGCGGCGGCGCGCGTTCGGTCACGTGCAGCGCCTGCGAGGCCATCATCGCCAGCATCGCCATTGCCGCATCGACGCAGCGGCCCGCGGTCGCCTCCTTGGTCCATGCGAAGAACGCCGTGGTGGCGACGTCGTCCTGTCCGGCACCGGCCGATTCCGTTCCCGGAATGAAGGTGCGTTGAGCGGCGAGCTTGGCCTGCTCGAGATAGCCGGTGATCGCCATAGGCACATAGCCGACACTGCCGTGGCCATCGCTGTCGGCCCAATGCCGCCCGGTCATCAAAAGATCGGGCAGCAGCGACACCTTGCCGTTCAAAAGCTTGGAGGCATGACGGTCGCAGAGCAGGCAGATGTCGGCCCATATCGCCGCCAGATCGTCCAGCGCCGGTGTCGCCATGGCATTGTGATAGCCGCCGGTGCTGATGCAGCGGCCGAGCGGATGTGCGTCGTCCGGCGGGATGTAGACCGGATTGTCGGATATCGCGGCCAGCGAGACGGTAGCCGCCCGCTCGGCAGACGACAGCGCACGATGCGCCTGGCCGAGAACGCGCGGCACGATGCGATAGCTGACCGGCGCCTGATAATTGCGCCGGCCGTCTCCGGCGCCGACCAGAAATTCCCGCAACCCCTGGAGGGCCGCGGCTTCATGGTCGTCACCCCAGAGCGTGTCGAGCGCGACGTCGTAGTGCTCGAGCGGGGCGCGAAACGCTTCGATCGACAGTGCGAACACCTTGTGCGCCATGCGGATGCGGCGGCGAGCGGCGAGCGCCGCATCGGCCACCAGCGCGGCGGCGCAGGGCGAGCCGTTGATCAGCGAGCCCCGCTCCTTGACCTCGAGGTCGAAGCGCGCCGAAAGCTCTGCAAACAGCGGGTAGAGCGCCAGGATCTCGCCGGCGCCGCCCTGGCCGGAGGCCGGTACCGTTGGCATCGGGCCACCGTCGAGCATCGCGGCGACGGCGAGCGCGATGCGTGGCGTGGTGGCTGCGTTGCCCTCGATGAAGTTGGTCAGGCGGGCAAGCGCGATCGCCCGGACCACCCGATCGGGCAAAGGATCGCCGAACGAGGTGGCGGCGGCGAACGCCTTGATGCGCGCATGGCGATCCCGCTCGTCAAGTTCGAGCTTGCGGCTCGCCAACTCCCCCATGGCGGTGGTTACGCCATAGATGACCGGCGGCGGATCGGATTCGATAAGCCTGAGGAACGAGGCTCGGCATTCGGCGATGCGCTGCAACGCCTTCTCGCCGATCTCCACCGTCTCTTTCTTCCAGGCGACACGAAAAACCGTGTCGAGGTTGATGTCTTCACGCGTCGACAGGGTGATTGGCATGCTTCTTACCGTCCAAGTAGGAGACCGCCGAGGGCGTCCGTCGACCGTCCCGATCGACATCATTGGTTTAGTAGAGGGGTTCCTCGAACAGTATCTTGTCGCCGTCCACCAGCGCCTTGATCTGCGCGGTGCCGTCGCCGGCCAGCGCGAGGCGGATGCCGAACGGGCGCACCCGCATGTCGTTCTGGATCGCCGTCCCCTCGCCTTCCGGCAGATAGAAGCGCTCGATGCCGTAATCCGGGGCGATGGTCATGCCTTCGCTGCGAAGATCCCAGCCCTCGGCGACGTGGCCTGATATGTCGGCCTCGTCGGCAGCGGCCGGCGTCGGCGCCTTGCCGAACCAGGCAGTGGTGGGCTGCCAATAGCCGTCGGCACCCTTCTTCAGGCGGACGACGATCGGCRTGTCGTCACTCGAAAATTTGTCGGCCGGGATGTTGGCGATCATTTTCACCGGTATGCGCGATATCGGATAGCCAAGGATAATGTAGTCGCCGCGCAGAAGATCGCGCGGATCGACGGGTTCGATCTTCAGAAGCACTTCCTTGCCGTTGCGCAGGATCGCCGCCCGGCCGGCGATGATCCAGCTCAAAAATCCGATCTGGACGAGCGCCAGCACCAGCGCCGAGATGATCAGCCTCTTTCCGGTCATCATGCCGTGGCTCCCTTGGCGGCTGGGCCCTTCATGCGTTTTTCGATGCGGATGATGACGAGCGCGAGGATGCCGAGCAGCACTGCGGCGGCCAGGAAGAAGCCGGCCGTATCGAGCATCGATTGCAGCATCACAACATAGATGATGGCGATTTCAAAGGCGAAGCCGGCATAGGCAAGCCAGCGCAATCCGCGGCTTTCTCGCCCCGCCAGCACGATTGCAGCGACGATGCCGGCCAACGCAATCACCGAAGCGATGGCGAATCCGCTGTTGTAGGTGCTTTCATCAGCCAGTTCGAACTGGACCATCGCCAGGCCGGTGAGAAAGCCGAGCAAAGCGTGCAAGGGCAAACGGCCGCCGAGCTGGACGATGCTGTCGACCGGCTCCGGCGCAAAGACTGATGCCGCGAACAGCAGCGCCGAGACGATGACCAGGGGGATCGCCACCTGCAGCGTGGCGTGGTCCATACCAAACAGGACGAGGTAGAACAGCAGCGACAGGATGATCAGGTGCCGCGCCGGCTGGCTGCGGGTCCAGAACGAGACGGCAAACAGCACGATCGCCATGACCACGAAGAGATGCGGAAAATCGCTGCGGCTGTAATAGTCGAAGCCTTTCAGGAACAGCCAGGCATCGGCGATGCCGACCGCAGCGACGGTCAGCGGGTTCGAACGCAGCGCGACCGCCGCCAGTGCCGTGCCCGCGCCCCAGGTGACCAAGGCCGACGCCTCGTCGCCCGAGAGATGATACATCTGGCCGATCAGCGCCATAGAACCGCCGAAGGCCGCCGCGGCCACGATCCACAGCGCCTCGCCGATCGCCGCATGGTCGCGCGTCTTCAACAGCGCGCCGCCGACATAGCCGCCAAGGATGATGGCAAAGAGTGCCGCGACCCGCGCCAGCCTTGGGATCGCATCCCAGTTGGCGGCGACGAAAATCAGGATGGCGGCGCCGAACAGCAAGGCGGCCATCATCGCCAGGATCGAGCCGAAGCTGAGCGATTTGCGCTCGTTTGCCTCGACATCGCGCGTCAGGGAATCGGCGGTCGCGGCGTCGATCAGGCCGGCCTGCCGCCAGCGCGCGATATCCGACCTCAATCGTGACGAATAGCCCGCCATGCCGCTTCTCCCCCAGCTTGGTCTTTTTTTCAGCCGATCCGGTCAAACCGTTGACGCAACGGCATTTTCCGATTCGGGTTTCTTTGTGTCAGGTCCGTGAACGCGCGTTAATGCTGCATTGCACAATTTGCATTGCTGCCATGCAGCCATAGCGCTTTTAAATCGATATAGGCCCGCCTATCTATGCTTCGTACACAAAGACGGAATGATCCGAAAGAAAGACGAAACGAGAAATACCATGAACCTGATCCGCAACTACCGCAACTGGCGCCGCTACAGGGACACCGTGTCCGAGCTGAGCCGCCTGAGCAACCGTGAACTGACCGACCTCGGCATCAGCCGCAGCGACATTCCTTACGTCGCTCGCAAGGCGGTCTAATTTCTTCGGACCGCAAATGGTCCGAACAGTTTTGAAAAGAGAACGACAATGAACCTGATCCGCAACTATCGTAACTGGCGCGTTTATCGCGAGACGGTTACCGAGCTGGGTCGCCTTTCGAACCGTCAGCTGCATGATCTCGGTATCGTCCGCGACGAAATCAAGATTGTAGCCCGCCGGGCGATCTAGCCAGAATTTCGCCAGGGTCGACCTCCTCCCCGACCCTGACGGATCCGGTCAACCTTCACCTCCTCCCGAGGGCTGACCAACAAAACGGCGCCCGCCGCACCTCCTCCCGCGGCGGGCGTTGTTCCCCCGGGCAAAACGAATGCCCCAAAAGGGTTTCGCCCCTTTCAAAATGGCGAAAGAGATTTCGTCAAAGCCGACCTCCTCCCCGGCGATGACGAATACGGTCGGCCTTCACCTCCTCCCGAGGGTCGACCCCAAAAACGACACCCGCCGGACCTCCTCCCCCGGCGGGTGTTGTTGTTTTCAGGGGTTGGTTCCGCCGCAGCCGCTTGCCCTGCGCCACGCGCGGCAATTGCAATCACCGCTCCAAGCGATTATTCCGGCGCTCATGAGCAAAAATCCCATCCACATCATCGGCGGCGGCCTCGCCGGTTCTGAAGCCGCCTGGCAGGCAGCCGAGGCTAGCGTGCCCGTCATCCTGCACGAAATGCGGCCCGTTCGCGGCACCGATGCGCACAAGACCGATGGCCTGGCCGAACTGGTCTGCTCCAATTCCTTCCGCTCCGACGACGCCGAAAACAACGCCGTCGGCCTGCTGCATGCCGAAATGCGGCTGGCCGGCTCGCTGATCATGAGCGCCGGCGACGCCAATCAGGTGCCGGCCGGCGGTGCGCTTGCCGTCGACCGCGACGGTTTCTCCGACGCCGTGACGAAAAAGCTCGAAGGCCATCCGCTGATCACCATCCAGCGCGAGGAAGTGCCGGGCTTGCCGCCGGCGGACTGGGACCAGGCGATCATCGCCACCGGTCCGTTGACCGCGCCTTCGCTTGCCCAATCGATCGCGGAGGCGACCGGCGCCGATGCGCTGGCTTTCTTCGACGCCATCGCGCCGATCGTCCACTTCGACACGATCGACATGGACATTTGCTGGTTCCAGTCGCGCTACGACAAGGTCGGGCCGGGCGGCACCGGCAAGGACTACATCAATTGCCCGATGGACAAGGAGCAATACCTTGCCTTCGTCCAAGCGCTGGTCGACGGCCAGAAGACCGAATTTAAGCAATGGGAAGGCACGCCCTATTTCGAAGGCTGCCTGCCGATCGAGATCATGGCCGAACGCGGCGTCGAGACGCTGCGTTATGGGCCGATGAAGCCGATGGGGCTGACCAACGCGCACAATCCAACGGTCAAGGCCTATGCCGTSGTCCAGCTGCGGCAGGACAATGCCCTGGGCACGCTCTACAACATGGTCGGTTTTCAGACCAAGCTGAAGCATGCCGAGCAGGTGCGCGTGTTTCGCACCATACCGGGCCTGGAAAACGCCGATTTTGCCCGCCTCGGCGGCCTGCACCGCAACACCTACATCAACTCGCCGACCTTGCTCGACGCTTCGCTGCAGCTGAAGTCGCGCCCCGGCCTGCGCTTCGCCGGCCAGATCACCGGCTGCGAGGGCTATGTCGAAAGTGCCGCGATCGGCCTGCTCGCCGGACGCTTCGCCGCTGCCGAAAGACTCGGCCAGGCACCATCCCTGCCCCCGCTCACCACGGCCTTCGGTGCCTTGCTCAACCACATCACCGGCGGCCACATCGTCTCCGAAGACGAACCGGGAAAACGCTCCTTCCAGCCGATGAACGTCAATTTCGGCCTGTTCCCGCCAATGGAAGCACCGAAGTCAGATGGCAAGCGCCTGCGCGGCAAGGACAAGACCGTCGCCAAGCGGCAGGGTATAAGCGCACGTGCGCGCGCCGATTGCAGGCAGTGGCTGGGGCTGGCATCCCAAGCGGAAGCAGCCGAGTAGCCCTGCTCCTCCCTTCAGTGCGGTCGCACATCCGCGACCGTTGGCCGTGGCAAGTTGAGCATCGTGGTTGCTGCCGCGAACACCGCGTCGGCGATGTGGGCATGGCCTTCCGCGGTCGGATGGAACGGACCGCCCAGGCAAACCTCAACCAGATCGAGCAAGGCCCAATCTTGTGGCGGCGGTGGCGTGCCGCTCGCCTTGGACTGCACGAAAAGGCAGATGTCGTTGATGGTGCGGAACCAGCGCTCGCGCGGCGCGTAGGCACGCGTGTCGCGAGAAGCTTTAAAATCGGCATCGCGACGAGCGGAAAAAGGCTCGAATTCCGACCATTTGTCCGGTCGCGGCCCGTCCGCATGGTAATAGGGCAGCATCAGGCTCTCGGCGGCCGTGACGCCGCTCGACAAGCTCTTTTGCGCACAGATCCCATGCTTGGCGAACGCGGCACGCTGGGCATCGACGAAATGCCAGTTTCCTGCGTGGGCGGCGTCGCGCGTCGCCGGGTAAAGCACATTGTTGGCGAAATCGCTGATGGGGCGCAGCGTAGGCACGTCGATCGACAGCACCCCGCCGACGTTGAAGCCTTCAAGCCTTTCACGCGGTGTGGCTTCGCCACAGAGCCTTCCGTCCTGGTTGAATTCGATCTTGGGAAACGCGGTCAGCACAATGTTGGGCATTCCACCGTTGCTGGCGATGGGCAGCGGCGCCAGCGCCTTTCGCAAGGCGGCAAAGCGCGCCGGCAGCTCCTTTGCGCGGATTCGCGCCGTGGCGACATCATGCGCTTTGGCGATCCGAGCGACAGTTCGAATGACTGACGCGCCGAGGGCGTCGGCGCGGAAACTGCTGTTGGCGTTTGCGTATGGAGGCCTTGTCTTGGTCAGCGCTTCCACGATGAGCGGTGTGAAGCCGACATCGTTTCCACCGATGGACACGATCAGCATGTCGATCGTCCGCAGGAACCGCCCCGGTTTGCAGTCGAGGAGTTTGGCGCTGCGCAATGCGCGGCCTCGCTCGTCGGTGAGCGGCGTGTCGAAAGCCACTGTACGGGTTGCATGCGTGCGCAGAAGATCATCGCGGCASAGTTCGATCATCAGCCGATCGATCTGCGGCAAGTCGCGACGCAGTTTGCCGCCCGACGAAAAATAGGAACTGTTGACTGCCTCAACCCCGGCATAGGGAAAAAGCAGCCCTTCCGTCACTTCGGCTCCCGAGCAGGCAAAGCCGAGAAACGTCACCGCACTGTGCTTGGGATCGGCAAGAGCGACCTGCAAGGCGGTGCGCAGATGGTAGCTATAGGCCGAACGATGGCATTTGCGGTCGAGCCAGCCAGCCGGCGCATTCTGATAGCGGACCGGCAACGAATAGGCTGGTACCGATTTGATCGCCTGGGTGTCGGGGTCGTAGACGAAGGAGATGTTGAGAAGTCTCCGTCTTGACAGCGGATCGATCTCGACCGGTGTATCGGGATTGCCTTCGCCCGACGAAAAACTGTCGCCGATACCGGCGATGAGCCGGTCACGAACCCAGATGGAAGGTTGCGAAAGCACCGTGCCGTTCGGCAGGGTCACAGACACATCGACGCCGCGCGCAGCTTCCGGGATATCTGGTTCAAAGGGAATGCGCGCTTCAAAGAGCGCGGCGCAGGGCTGTTCCGCCGTCGCCGAAAGCCGGCCACGCCCGGCAATGAAAATCGGCCGCGCGGCTTGCCATCGGCAGATGCCGGCCGGCGCATCCGTCAAGCTGAAGACAACGGTGTGCCCTTGCGGGCGCACGTAGTCGCTCCGAAGTGCCGTTCCGAAACTGTCGCTGGCGCAGGACGAATGCCACTGTTCTCGGGCGTCCCAGCAGGTGGAGCGGCGACGATTGATAGGGTTCGCCCAGCCGCGTTCGGGCCGGCCCGCGCCCTTGGGATTTGGATAGAGCGTGGCGTCCTGTTTGTACCACTCACGCAGCCAACGCGGATCGTTGAGCAGCCGTTCGAGATCGGAAACAGCCGTAGCCGTTAAGGCGCCGCCATGCGTTGCCATGACCTCGGCCATGGCTTCCCGCTGCATATCGAAATCGGTGGTTTCGGTGAAATACCGGAAAGGATGCTTGACCCGCCAGTCGATGGCTGGCGC
>NZ_JBFULQ010000226.1:0-8602 GCF_054049815.1 Mesorhizobium sp. P5_C1
GGGCTCTACGGGTTCGACCGGAGCGACGGGCGATACTGGAGCGACGGGCTCTACCGGTGCCACTGGTTCGACTGGGGCAACCGGAGCCACAGGTGCGACCGGCGATACGGGCTCCACTGGCGATACCGGCTCGACGGGAGCAACTGGCTCGACTGGCGCCACTGGCGATACCGGWGCCACWGGTTCGACTGGRGCAACCGGCTCGACAGGCGCCACTGGCGATACTGGAGCCACAGGTTCGACTGGAGCAACCGGCGCCACAGGCGCGACCGGCGATACCGGAGCTACTGGCTCGACCGGTGCAACCGGAGCCAYAGGTGCTACGGGTTCCACCGGCGCAACTGGTGATACCGGCGCGACGGGCTCTACGGGTTCGACCGGAGCGACGGGCGATACTGGAGCGACGGGCTCTACCGGTGCCACTGGTTCGACTGGGGCAACCGGAGCCACAGGTGCGACCGGCGATACGGGCTCCACTGGCGATACCGGCTCGACGGGAGCAACTGGCTCGACTGGCACCACTGGCGATACCGGAGCCACAGGTTCGACTGGAGCAACCGGCTCGACAGGCGCCACTGGCGATACTGGAGCCACAGGTTCGACTGGAGCAACCGGCGCCACAGGTGCGACCGGCGATACCGGGGCTACTGGCTCGACCGGTGCAACCGGCGATACCGGGGCGACTGGTTCGACCGGTGCAACCGGAGCCACAGGCTCGACCGGAGCGACTGGAGCCACTGGCTCTACAGGCGCCACGGGTTCAACCGGCGCGACGGGAGCAACGGGTGATACCGGAGCCACTGGAGCCACCGGCGCGACGGGAGATCCAGGCGCTACGGGTTCGACTGGTGCGACCGGCCCTACCGGCGCTGCGGGCTCGACCGGTGCAACTGGCTCTACAGGCGCCACGGGTGCAACGGGTCATACTGGCGCTACGGGTTCGACGGGCGCGACCGGCCATACCGGCGCGACGGGCTCGACTGGAGCAACGGGTCATACCGGTGCGACCGGCGCCACGGGTTCGACGGGCGCCACCGGCCATACCGGCGCGACGGGTTCGACTGGTGCGACTGGTCATACCGGCTCTACCGGCTCAACCGGCTCGACTGGAGCAACGGGTCATACCGGTTCGACGGGCGCCACGGGTTCGACGGGCGCGACCGGCGCAACTGGCTCGACCGGAGCCACCGGCTCGACTGGTGCGACTGGCTCGACTGGCTCGACCGGAGCAACTGGTGCGACTGGCTCGACAGGTGCAACTGGCGATACCGGCTCGACTGGCGCCACCGGTTCGACCGGAGCGACTGGCTCGACCGGCTCGACTGGAGCAACCGGCTCGACAGGTGCAACTGGTGATACCGGCTCGACCGGAGCGACGGGCTCGACTGGTGCGACTGGCTCGACCGGTTCGACCGGAGCCACCGGCTCGACTGGTGCGACTGGCTCGACTGGTTCGACCGGCGCAACTGGCTCGACGGGTGCGACTGGCGACACTGGTGCAACGGGTTCGACCGGCTCGACTGGCGACACCGGTTCGACCGGAGCGACGGGCTCAACCGGCTCGACTGGAGCAACCGGCTCGACCGGAGCGACAGGCTCGACGGGTGCCACGGGCGATACCGGAGCGACCGGTTCGACCGGCGATACGGGTGCCACGGGTTCGACCGGGGCAACTGGAGCCACAGGTGCTACGGGTGCCACAGGCGCAACTGGCGATACCGGAGCAACCGGCTCGACTGGAGCGACTGGCTCTACAGGCGCCACGGGTTCAACCGGCGATACCGGCGCAACGGGAGCTACAGGTGCGACCGGCGATACCGGCGCCACAGGTGCGACTGGCGCAACCGGCGATACCGGAGCTACTGGCTCGACCGGTGCAACCGGAGCCACAGGTGCTACGGGTTCCACCGGCGCAACTGGTGATACCGGAGCAACCGGCTCGACTGGAGCTACTGGCTCCACAGGCGCCACGGGTTCGACTGGTGCCACAGGTGCGACTGGCGATACCGGAGCGACGGGCTCGACTGGAGCAACTGGCTCTACCGGTGCCACGGGTTCGACTGGCGCAACAGGTTCGACCGGGGCAACTGGAGCCACAGGTGCTACGGGTTCGACCGGAGCAACCGGCTCGACCGGAGCAACGGGTTCGACGGGCGCGACCGGCCATACCGGCTCGACAGGCTCTACCGGTGCGACTGGCTCTACCGGGGCAACCGGAGCAACGGGTCATACTGGTTCGACCGGCGTCACGGGTGCGACTGGTGCGACTGGTCATACCGGCTCGACAGGCTCTACCGGGGCAACCGGAGCAACGGGTCATACTGGTTCGACCGGCGCCACTGGTGCGACCGGCCATACCGGCTCGACAGGCTCTACCGGCGCGACGGGCTCTACCGGGGCAACCGGAGCAACGGGTCATACTGGTTCCACTGGCGCCACCGGTTCGACTGGTGCGACTGGGCATACCGGCTCTACCGGGGCAACCGGAGCAACGGGTCATACTGGTTCGACCGGCGCCACTGGTTCGACTGGTGCGACTGGTCATACCGGCTCTACCGGAGCAACCGGCTCTACTGGTGCAACCGGCTCGACCGGAGCAACGGGTTCGACGGGCGCGACCGGCCATACCGGCTCGACAGGCTCGACCGGTGCGACTGGCGCTACCGGGGCAACCGGAGCAACGGGTCATACTGGTTCGACCGGCGCCACTGGTTCGACTGGTGCGACTGGTCATACTGGCTCTACCGGAGCAACCGGCTCTACCGGAGCAACGGGTTCGACGGGTGCGACCGGCCATACCGGCTCGACAGGCTCTACCGGTGCGACTGGCTCTACCGGGGCAACCGGAGCAACGGGTCATACTGGTACCACTGGTGCGACTGGTCATACCGGCTCGACCGGTGCAACCGGCTCGACCGGAGCCACGGGTTCGACGGGTGCGACTGGTCATACCGGCTCTACCGGGGCAACGGGTCATACTGGTTCGACCGGCGCCACGGGTTCGACTGGTGCGACTGGTCATACCGGTGCAACCGGCTCGACTGGAGCAACGGGTTCGACGGGTGCGACCGGCCATACCGGCTCGACAGGCTCTACCGGTGCGACTGGCTCTACCGGGGCAACCGGTGCAACCGGCTCGACCGGCGCCACGGGTTCGACGGGTGCGACTGGTCATACCGGCTCGACCGGAGCAACCGGCTCGACCGGCGCCACTGGTTCGACGGGCGCGACCGGCCATACCGGCTCGACAGGCTCGACCGGTGCGACTGGCTCTACTGGGGCAACCGGCTCGACCGGGGCAACCGGCGCGACTGGAGCAACGGGAGATCCAGGCGCCACGGGTTCGACGGGTGCGACCGGCCATACCGGTGCAACCGGCTCGACCGGAGCGGCGGGCTCCACCGGTTCCACAGGTGCGCCTGGTCCGACTGGTGCGACCGGTTGGGGCGGTGACCATGACAAGTATGACCAGCATGGTCACCATGGCCATCATGGCAACAACGGCAACGGCAACAATGGCAATGGCAATGGCCACGGCCACGACAACGACCACAAGAACAGCAGCAATTCAGGGAACGGACACAACAAGCATGACCACGATGGCAAGCCGGGTAACGGTCACGCCGGCAAGGTCACGTTCGAGTCGCTCGGGCTCAAGGACGCTGCGAAATTCCTGCAGTCGGGCTCGACACATGGCAACAGTGATCACGRCAGCCATGCGTCGTTCCGCAACCTGATCGGCCTGGCGTCYACATCSGTGWCGACAGACCTGCTCAATGTCCTCAAGACGATKAGCGGATTTGGCCAGAACCASAACAAGCCGTCGGGGGCGAGCWCGGATCTCASCTCGGACCAGACMAAGCATGGCGCCGGCTTCGCCAGCAACGACCACACCGCCAAGACCCTGAAGGACCTCTTGAAGCCGCACGAGTGAGCAAGAACCTTGAAGAGAGACGACCGACAGAAAAACGTGCGCGCGGATTACGCGGGAGAGCGGATTCGCGCGTTCATCATCTCAAGACAAGGAGTGGCATGAGAGTCGCGCGGCCGATCAGTTCGGAGTACAGTGGGGCATTGCGGGAAACCGAGGCTGAAACGCCTCGGCCCGGGCATTGTTGAACCTCGCCCTGCGTACCGGATGAGAAGTCCATGGTGAACGTCCCTGTGAATGCCGAAAACCAGCCGGTCCCGATCCGTGCCGGCACCGAAGCCGAAGTCGCGACGGGCAGGGCGGACGGCGAAAACGCGGCCAGGATTCCAGGCGGACCCGCCGAGTTCGACCGGATCCAGCCGCGCCTCAAGGCGATGCTGCGGGTCGCGCGCTATCATGGCGTCGAACTCGACCCCAACGAGTTCAGGGCGGCGGTCCCAAGCGCGGTCCCGAACGCGGCTGACCTCTCGCAATGGGCCCAGAACGGCGGCATGTGGTCGCGCGCGCTTCGCATCCGCTGGTCGCATCTCCTGCGCTTCGAGCACACGGGGCCGGTCGTCCTGCTGTTCAATGACGGTGGCGCGGGTCTGCTCACCGGGGCCAGCCCGGAGCGGAAGGTCGTCTTCCTCAAGAGCGCGGGCGCGCCCGACGATGACGAAGCCATCGCCATCGACGAATTGCGGCTGTCGCAGGTGTGGACGGGTGAGGCGGTGTTGTTGCGTCCGGCGCGATCCTACATCGCGGCCGATGCGCCTTTCACGCTGCGCTGGTTGATCGACCTGGTACGGTTAGAAGGCCGTTCCATGCGTGACATCGGTATCGCCTCGTTCACGCTCAGCATCCTTACCGTTCTGCCGCCGATCATCGTCATGACGTTGGTCAACAAGGTGCTGCAGTTCAACAGCGTTTCGACCCTCGTGCTGCTGTCGGCCATAATCGCCGTCCTGTTCGTTTACGAGACGCTCCTCGGCCACGCCCGAAGGCTGATCATCAACGTCGTCGGCGCCCGGCTGGACACCAAACTGAACTTGCACGTCTTCAGCAGGCTCCTGCGTCTGCCGCTCGACTATTTCGAGCGTCATCCGGCCGGCCAGACGATGTACCACCTCGCGCAGATCTATCGCATCCGCGAGTTCCTGACCGGAAAACTCCTCAGCACGTTCCTCGATCTGATCACGCTCTGCGTGCTGATCCCGGTGATGTTCTACATCAACGCCACGCTGGGCTGGATCGTGCTTGCCTGCGCGGGCGTGATCATGCTGATCATCTTCGCCTTTCTCGCGCCACTGCGCCGCAGCTACCAGCAGGTGGTCGAAGCGGAGACCTGGAAGTCGGCGGCGCTCGGCGAAACCGTTGTCGGCATCAAGACGGTGAAGGCGCTCGGTCTGGAGCCGCAACGCAAGGCGCTTTGGGATGAGCGGGTGGCGGACGCGGGCAGGGCCCGCCTTGCCTTCGGGCAGCTTGCCAACTGGCCGCAGACGCTTGTCACACCAATCGAGCGTGTGATGGTCCTCGGAACCATGTTGATCGGCGCTTATCTCGCGATGAGCGACACCTCTGGCTACATGATCGGCAGCCTGTTCGCATTCATGATGATCGCCCAACGCGTCGCGCAGCCTCTCGTTGGTCTTGCTCGACTGGTCGAGGACTTCGAGGAGGTAGGGGCGGCAATCGGCGAAGCAGGATCCGTCCTCAACCGACCCCTGGAAAGCAGTTCGAATTCGACCGGCCTAAGGCCGAAGCTCGTTGGCGAGATCAGTTTCCGTGACCTGACCTTCTCCTACCTCGGCACCAAGACGCCGGCGCTCGACCGGGTCAGCTTCGACATTCCGGCAGGGACGATGTTCGGCATCGTCGGGCGCAGCGGTTCGGGAAAATCGACGGTTGCGCGGCTGCTGCAAGGGATCAATCGCGATTACAGCGGTTTTCTCAAGCTGGATGGCGTCGACCTCAAGGAAATCAACCTGCGTCACCTTCGCCAGGGGCTCGGCGTGGTCCTCCAGGACAATTTCCTGTTCCGCGGGTCGATTCGCGACAACATCATCGCCGGGCGCCCCGGCCTGACCCTTTCGGATGCCATGCGAGCCGCCCACCTTGCCGGCGCCGAAGAATTCATCGAACGCATGCCGAACGGCTATGACACCTATATCGAGGAAGGGTCGCCCAACCTGTCGGGCGGTCAAAAGCAGCGGCTGGCGATCGCGCGCGCGCTCATCCACAATCCGACCGTCCTGATCCTCGACGAGGCGACCAGCGCGCTTGACCCGGAGAGCGAGGCGGTGGTCAGCGCCAATCTCATGCGCATCGCCAGGGGCCGCACGATGATTATTGTCTCGCACCGGCTTGCCTCGCTGACCGAGTGCGACCAGATCCTGGTCATGGATCAGGGCAAGGTCCTCGATGTCGCGCCGCACGCGACCCTGCTGGAACGATGCGCGCTCTACCGCCAGCTTTGGTTGCAGCAGAACCGACATCTCGACAGCCGTCACGGTCGTCTGGCCGCCGTGCCGCCGCGACTTGTTTGAGCATCGGCTTCGGGGCGCCCCATGAGCAGCATCAGCATCACCCAATCCAGCCTTCCCGCCCGCCGGCGCCGGACAGAACCGAGCGATCCGACGATGCCCGCCATCCTGGAATTCCAGTGGCCGTCGACGGCTATCGCCAATGCGCCTGTTCCGCGGATGGCGCGCAGCATCGTCTACATCATCTTGAGCATGGTCATCGCCCTGATAACACTTGCAGGGATCATACCGGTCGATCAGGTCGTCACCACCAGAGGGCTCGTGGTCTCGCAATCGCCAAACATCGTGGTGCAGCCGCTTGAGACGGCGATCGTGCGCTCGATCGAGGTACGCGAAGGACAGCGCGTGCGAGCCGGTCAAACGCTTGCGCGCCTCGATGCGACCTTCGCCTCGGCTGACCTCACCGCGCTGGCGACACAGGTTTCGACGCTTGAGGCCGAAGTGGCGCGGTTGAAGGCGGAGGCCGACGGCAAGCCCTTCAACTATGACGGCCTGGACCCGAGCTGGACCTTGCAGGCGTCGATCTATGATCGCCGCAAAGCCGTCTACGACGCCAAGCTGGCCAGTTTCGACCGGCAGAACGATGAACTCAGTTCCGTGATCTCGCGTTCCCAGTCCGATGCTGACGGCTACCGCCAGCGGCTGGCCGTCGCGGCCTCGATCGAGCAGATGCGCAAGCAACTGGAAGCAAGACAGGTGGGGAGCCGCCTCAACACGCTTATGGCCGAGGACAACTCGGCGGAAATGTCCCGGGCGCTCGGCAACGCCTTGCAGACATCGGAAGCCGCCAAGCGACAGCAGGCGACGGTGTCCGCCGACCGCGATGGCTACATCCAGAGCTGGCGCGCCGAAGTCTCGCAGGGCCTGTCTGAGGCGGGATCGCGCATGTCGGACGCCCGCGAGCTTCTCAACAAGGCAAAGCTGCGCAAACAGCTGGTCGAGCTGAAGAGCGAGGCGGATGCCATCGTCCAGTCGGTAGCCAAGGTCTCCGTCGGCTCGATCCTGCAGTCCGGCGACCGATTGATCACGCTGGTGCCGGACGACGCGGTGCTGGAGATCGAGACGAACATTGTCGGTCGCACCAGTGGGTTCGTCCACGTCGGCGATCCCGTGGCCATCAAGTTCGACACCTTTCCTTATTCGCAATATGGCCTGGCTCATGGCACTGTGCGCGCGGTCAGCCCGGATTCCTTCTCGGCTCGCGAACAAGCGCGCGACCCGAACAGCTCGTTGGCCATGCTGCCATCGGACACTGACCTGTTCTATCGCACGCAGATTTCCATCGACCAGGTCGCCCTCCATGGCGTGCCCGCCAGTTTCACGATCAGCCCCGGCATGCCGGTGACCGCTGACGTCAAGGTCGGCCGTCGCACCGTCCTCAAGTACATTCTCGGCGCCATGCTCCCCGTAGGCCAGGAAGCGATGCGGGAGCCATAGGCTTGGGTGCCGTGCCGCGACAAACGGAGGTATGAGTTCTCGCATCGATGGCAATCCTTGACCGGCTGACTGCCCTTGCCCCGCCGGCGCTGGTGTTGCGCCGGGCGATAAAGCTTTCTGACAGCGGCAAGCCTTCAGAAGCCTTTCCGCTGATGGCAATTGCCGCACGCGCCGGCATCACCGAGGCCGAATACCGGGTCGCTCGTTGCTATCTCGAAGGTTTGGGTGTGCCGCCGAGCCGGTCGGAAGGCGCGCGCTGGCTGCGGCGAGCGGCCGATCACGGCAGCCCCGATGCGCAGTCACTTCTCGCCGCGCTTTACGTGGCTGGACTGGCGACACAGGAGCCCGACGGCAATCGCATCGGATCGGAAAGCCTGTTCGAACGGGATTCCTCGCGGCAGCCGGAATTCGCGCCGGCGCTCGGTCTCGCGAAAAAAGCAGCCGAAGCCGGCTCCGCGACCGGGCAGGCAATCCTCGGCTATATCCTCAGCAGAGGCCCCGAAGCGATGCGCGACCTCGATGCGGCGCATGGCTGGTATGAGAAGTCCGCGGCCGCCGGCTGCCCCGAGGGATGCCTGGGCCTTGCTCTTTCCCTCGCCCGGCGCAGGCAACCTGGGCAAGCGGACAAGATTGCCGCCGAGGTTCGACGCGCTGCCGACGCCGGCCTGCCCACCGCAATCTACCTTCTTGGAGTGCTGACCGAGCATGGGCG